>CAJLFU010000049.1 GCA_905205995.1 uncultured Haemophilus sp.
GTGGATCCATTAATTCAAGGATTTTATCGGTAGGCTCTTTTATATCGAAACTCGATCCCATTAATAATGAAAAAGTCTCGTCATTTCGTTTGCAAGCAGCATGAGAAATTAGCTTACCTTTCTTATTACGCAAATCGATAGTAACTTGACTGATGCTCGTCTTATCTACTGCTCTTTCTTTTATTATCGTCCACAACTGATTATTTTCTGTTGGTGGAAGAAAAAGAGTCGCTTCTGTGGCATAAGCTTGTAAGTAAGCATTATCTATCGTTTGATCAGCCACATTCACATCGTTTTTCATGTAAGTGAATGTTTTAAGATTATTTAGCGCGACCCAAATCTTTTCACCTTTGGTGGTTTCACATTTTACAACATCAATGACGCTCTCACCGAGATTCATAGCATTCTCATTTGCGAGCGAACATGCTGGAACTGCAGCCAAAAATACCCATAAATATTTTTTCATTAAATTAATCTCTAAAGTTATTAAATTGGAATGGTTGACCTAATTCAGCGCCTTTCACTAATTGAATAACAGCTTGTAAGTCATCACGGGATTTACCGGTTACACGAACTTGTTCACCTTGAATTTGAGTTTGAACTTTGATTTTTGAATCTTTCACTAATTTAGTGATTTTCTTCGCCATCTCTGTTTCAATCCCTTGTTTTAATTTAATTTCTTTGGTGTAAAGTTTACCGTGGTGTTCACTTTCTGTTGGAATATCCAACGAGCTATGCTCAATGCCACGTTTTACAAACGCACCAATTAAGATTTCAATTAATTGCTCTAATTGGAAATCAGATTCGGTCGTCACTTTCACGGTTTCGTTTTTTTCATTTAATTCAATGACCGCTTCCACGCCACGGAAATCATAACGTGTACTTAATACGCGGTTTGCATTTTCAACCGCATTACGCACTTCGTGCATAGTAATTTCAGATACGATGTCAAAAGATGGCATAAATTTTCTCCCAAAATCAATTAAATTCGATCATTTGCACTTAAAAGACATAAAAGTGCGGTTAAGTCAGCAAAGTTTATCACAATTTGCGCTTGTTGTTGCACCTTCGGTTTGGCATGGAATGCCACGCCTAATCCCGCGACATTCATCATCACCAAATCATTGGCTCCATCACCAATAGCAACGGTATTTTTGCGTGGAATATGGTATTCCTCAGCGAGTTTTTGCAAGGTATTCGCTTTGTATTGTGCATCGACCACGCTACCTTTTACATTGCCAGTCAGCGTGCCATCAATAATTTCAAATTGATTAGATGCCGCAAAGTCGAGATTTAATAAACTTTTTAAGTAATCGGCGAAATAGGTAAAGCCACCAGAAGCAATGGCTGTTTTCCAACCATGTTGTTGTAATGTCTTAATGGTTTCAATTAAGCCAGGCATTAAAGGCAATTTTTCACGTACTTGTTGCAAAATACTTTCTGGCGCACCTTTAAGTGTTCCCACTCGACGACGCAAACTTTGTTCAAAATCGAGCTCGCCACGCATGGCACTTTCAGTAATGGCAGAAACTAATTCACCTGTACCAGCCAGTTTAGCAATTTCATCAATGCATTCAATTTGAATGGCAGTAGAATCCATATCCATTACCAATAAACCTTTTTCTGATAATTTTGCATCAAAATCCAGTTTAGCGATGTCTAATTGCAGGTCGTGAGCATGGGCAATAAAATCAGTTAGCCATTTGCCTTTTAAAAGGACAACGGTATTTTTTTCAACGTTCCATGCATCAAAACACAGGAAAGATTGACCGCACTTTTGTTGGAATTCGAGTAATTTGGCTAAATTCAGCGTTGTGCCGTATAAAATAAAGGCATGTGTTTCATCGGAATGAGGCAAATCAGACGAAAGTGTGGTAGGAAATTGGGGATATTTTTGGGTAATGCTTGCAAGGTTTTGAATTTGCATAGAAAATCCTGTAAATTGTGAATACTTGTCTATTCTAGCCGATCTTGGCGAAAAAATGGAAAAACAACGTGCAATTAATTAAAGAAAAACTTCAAAAATCACTGATGTTTGGGCTCATCGTGCTGCTTTGTATCGGTGCCATGGCCGTGATTTTGTTTGGTGTAAAACAATTTAAGATTGGTTCACAGCTTTCGAGTGTGAATCAAGTGGCGAATTTGTCGCATATTTTGGTTCGTCAGCAGGCAAATTTGTTTTCGGTTTTATTAACTAATAATGCGAAATCAGATCAACTTGTCGAAAATTTAGATAATTTAGTTAAAGAAAACTTTGTGCTTGATGCGACCATTTATGATTATAACGGCAAGGAATTAGCACAAAGTACCAATACCGGCAATCTTCGTGAGCAACTGGGTCTAGAACATAAAAATGAAGGTGAGTTTTCAACACAGCAAATTGTTGAGCCCATTTATTCTGCTTCCAATAATGCCGTTCGTGGCTTTTTGCGCGTGACCTTTGACGCCCAATATGCTCAAACGACGCAGAGCAAAATTAATCAAGTCTTCCACCGCTTATATGGTGAAATTGTGGTGGTCTTTTTATTAGGTGCTTTATTCGCCAGTTCCATTCATTATTTTTTAAGTCATTATCGTCGAACATATCGAAAACCAGTGGAAACTAAAACAGTGGTAAATTTACAAGGTAAATCGAGTAGTCAACGTTTCCATCAACGTCGTCGAAGAATTTGATCAAGGTAAATAAAATTGCAGATATTGCTCAAGTCAATGAGTAAATAGGGTAGAATACTTAGAATTATTTAGATAGGAGAAAAACATGGCAACTCGTAGACAACTCGCCAACGCAATTCGTGCGCTATCAATGGATGCAGTACAAAAAGCAAAATCAGGCCACCCAGGTGCACCAATGGGAATGGCGGATATCGCTGAAGTATTATGGCGCGATTTCTTAAAACACAATCCAAATAATCCTAAATGGGCTGATCGCGACCGTTTTGTGCTTTCTAACGGCCACGGTTCAATGTTGATTTATAGCTTATTACATCTAACAGGCTACGATCTTTCTATCGAAGATTTAAAACAATTCCGTCAATTACATTCTAAAACTCCAGGCCACCCAGAATATGGTTATGCACCAGGTGTTGAAACCACAACAGGCCCTTTAGGCCAAGGTATCACTAATGCAGTGGGTATGGCGATTGCTGAGAAAACCTTAGCGGGACAATTTAACCGTGAAGGCCATGAAATCGTAGACCACCACACTTATGTGTTCTTAGGTGATGGCTGTTTAATGGAAGGGATTTCTCACGAGGCTTGTTCTTTAGCGGGAACATTAGGTCTAGGTAAATTAATCGCATTCTACGATGACAACAACATTTCGATTGATGGTCATGTAGATGGTTGGTTCAGTGATGATACCGCAGCACGTTTCGAAGCTTATGGCTGGCAAGTAATTCGCAATGTGGATGGTCACGATGCAGAACAGATTCGTGCCGCAACCATTCTTGCTCAAGCAGAAAAAGAAAAACCAACTTTAATTATTTGTAAAACCATCATCGGCTTCGGTTCACCAAATAAATCAGGTTCTCATGATTGTCACGGTGCACCATTAGGTGATGAAGAAATCGCATTAACCCGTAAAGCACTAGGCTGGGAATATGGTCCATTTGAAATTCCAGCTGAATACTATGCTGAATGGTCTGCGAAAGAAAAAGGCGCTGCAGCAGAAAAATCTTGGGAAGAAAAATTTGCCGCTTATGCTAAAGCATATCCTGAACTTGCTGCAGAATTTACACGTCGTGTAAACGGCGAATTACCAGCAAATTGGGCAGCTGAATCTAAAGCGTTCATTGAAAAATTACAAGCTAACCCAGCAAGCATTGCAAGTCGTAAAGCATCACAAAATGCAATCGAAGCTTATGCACACGTATTACCTGAATTCTTAGGTGGCTCTGCAGACTTAGCAAGCTCTAACTTAACGTTATGGAGCGGTTCTAAACCAATTCGTGCACACGAAAACGTAGGTGGTAACTATATCAACTATGGTGTGCGTGAGTTTGGTATGTCAGCGATCATGAATGGCATTGCCTTACACGGCGGTTTCATTCCTTACGGCGCAACCTTCTTAATGTTCTACGAATATGCACACAATGCGGTGCGTATGGCGGCATTAATGAAACAACGTTCTTTATTCGTTTATACTCATGACTCGATCGGTTTAGGCGAAGATGGTCCAACTCACCAACCAGTTGAGCAAACCACCTCATTACGCTTAATTCCAAATCTTGAAACATGGCGCCCATGTGACCAAGTGGAATCAGCTATCGCATGGCAACAAGCGGTTGAACGTCAAGATGGTCCAAGTGCGTTGATCTTTACCCGTCAAAACTTAGCCCAAATGGACCGCACTTCTGCACAATTAGATGCAGTTAAACGTGGTGCTTATGTGTTAAAAGACTGTGATGGCACACCAGAGTTAATCTTCATTGCGACTGGTTCTGAAGTGGAATTAGCAGTGAAAGCAGCAGATGTATTGAGTGCTGAAGGTAAAAAGGTACGTGTCGTCTCTATGCCAAGCACTAACCGTTTCGATAAACAAGATGCAGCGTACCGTGAAAGTGTATTGCCAGCAGCTGTAACCAAACGTGTTGCGATTGAAGCGGGTATTGCAGACTTCTGGTATAAATACGTTGGCTTTGAAGGTCGCGTAGTAGGTATGAATAGCTTCGGCGAATCAGCACCAGCAGATCAATTATTCAAACTCTTTGGTTTCACCGTGGATAACGTGGTGGCAAAAGCAAAAGAGATTTTATAATAATTAAAATAGATAAAGGCAGGGTAATGACCTGCCTTTATTTTAAGAAAGTGCGGTCAAAAAATAAGAAAATTTTTGACCGCACTTTGTTTTATCTGCTTTCACCTTGTTATCTAAGCCTTTTTTCGTCAATCCATTGAGTTAGCTTTTTAAGTTTGTTAAAATTTGCAGTACTTTTTGCAATAAGAATAAAACGTAAAAAGTGAGTTCGGAAGAAGGTAGCTGGAGAGTAGGGAATTGCCCCTACGCCGACGAGGTAAAATCTTTCAGGCGCAATCGCAAGATTGCAGGGACTGTTACTGGACGAACCCTTGGAGAGATCCATTGCATTTTATTGATGTAAATGGACGCCGAAGGCGCAAAAGAGCGGTCGATTTTTCGATTGTTTTCCAAACGCTCAGGCAAAAGGACAGGGGCAAAAGACAATCGGTATTATCAAAATATTTCTATCGGGATTCTTCTTGTCTCCTTGTCGAGTTTATTTGTATTTTAAACGACGAGGAATCATCAATGTCATTACAGACAACCTTATCTGCTATTAGCAGCTTTGTATGGGGACCGCCCCTACTCATTCTATTGTCCGGAACTGGACTTTATCTCACCCTGCGTTTAGGTTTCTTACAAATTCGTTATTTGCCTCGTGCATTGAGCTATTTATTTGCTCGTGGTGCGAATAAAGGCAAGGGAGATGTATCTTCTTTTGCCGCACTTTGTACGGCATTAGCGGCGACCATTGGTACAGGGAATATCGTGGGGGTAGCGACCGCAGTACAAGCGGGAGGACCAGGCGCAATTTTTTGGATGTGGCTAGTTGCATTATTAGGCATGGCAACTAAATATGCTGAATGTTTACTTGCCGTGAAATATCGTGTGCGAGATAAATACGGTTTTATGGCTGGTGGACCAATGTATTACATCGAGCGTGGTCTTGGTATTAAATGGCTAGCCAAATTATTTGCGCTCTTTGGGGTATTGGTGGCCTTTTTCGGTATTGGTACCTTCCCTCAAATAAATGCAATTACGCATGCGATGCAAGACACATTCAATGTACCCGTTATTATTACGGCAACAGTGGTGACGGTGTTGGTCGCTATGATTATTCTCGGTGGTGTAAGACGTATCGCGACAGCTTCTTCAGTAATTGTGCCTTTTATGGCAATCGGCTATGTGGCGACCTCAATTATCATCTTAATCGTTAATTACGACAAATTGCCTGCTGCAATTGCATTAATTATTCAGAGTGCGTTTAACCCACAAGCGGCTTTAGGCGGTGCAGTTGGTTTTACCGTGATGAAAGCGATTCAATCGGGTGTGGCACGCGGTATTTTCTCAAATGAATCTGGTTTAGGGAGTGCGCCTATTGCTGCTGCAGCGGCGCAAACGAAAGAGCCCGTTCGCCAAGGTTTAATTTCGATGACAGGGACATTTTTAGATACCATCATCGTATGTACGATGACGGGATTAGTACTTGTTATTACGGGGGCATGGAGTAATCCTGAGCTTTCTGGCGCAAGTGTGACCAACTACGCTTTTGCACAGGGCTTAGGCACATCAATCGGTGCAACTATTGTAACCGTTGGCTTATTATTCTTTGCTTTCACTACAATTTTAGGGTGGTGTTACTATGGAGAGCGTTGCTTCCTTTACTTAGTTGGTATCCGTGGTATTAAATTGTATCGCTTCGTATTTATTGTTCTGGTTGGAGCGGGTTCATTCCTCACCTTAGATTTAATCTGGATCTTAGCGGATATTGTGAATGGTTTAATGGCCTTCCCGAACTTGATAGCATTAATTGGTTTGCGTAAAGAAATTATTTCAGAAACTAAGGATTACTTCGAACGTTTAAAAGCAACACAACATGATCAAGATGAATTAGCCTAATTTATCTCATAAAAAGAAAAGGGAAGCCGAGTGCTTCCCTTTGTTGTTTACAGTTTTACATCATAACAAGTTTATACAGAAAGAAAATCATATTTTTGCAGAAATGAGATCACGATCATATTTTTGAACATTTGTTTTTTTATTTGACTAAAAGCACTTGAAAAAGCAGTGTAAGGTCGATATGTTGTTATTAAAGATGAACTGAACCGAAGGGTTCATTTAACCAAAAGAGGTAAATGCTATGACACTCAATATCACAAGCAAACAAATGGAAATCACCCCTGCAATCCGTGAACATGTGGAGGGAAGACTTGCAAAATTAGAGAAATGGCACACTCAACTGATTAGCCCGCACTTTGTTTTAAGTAAAGTGCCAAACGGCTTTTCTGTAGAGGCTTCAATTGGAACCCCGTTAGGTAATCTACTTGCGACAGCAACCGCTGATGATATGTATAAAGCGATCAATGAAGTCGAAGAAAAATTAGAACGCCAATTAAATAAACTTCAACATAAAGGCGAATCCCGCCGAGCAGATGAGCGTTTGAAAGATTCTTTTGAAAAATAAAGAATAATGAGTAATAAAAGGGCGAACATGATGTTCGCCCTTTTTTTAGATATCTTGAACCACTAATTGCAAAGCGTGACGTTGAAATTGTTTTGCTTTACGGTGTTTTAAGCGTCTTAGACGCAAGTTACGTGAAGCTGAAATATCTCTTGATGCTTTTTTCTTTAAGAAGGTTTTTCTTTTTAACATCTTTTTCTCCTTGTTTTCTTTGAGTTCAATAAAACGTTGCTTTTTCTGACTGCACTTATTCTGTTGCGGTCGCTTGGTTTTCTTGAACTCGATGATAATTCACGATGCTGTTCATATAACGACGGATATTCTCGACATATTGATAAGCTTCATAACCGCGAGCATAGCCGTATTTTAAGTTCGAATAATGGCGTTTTTCCGATAATAATAGCAGATTATTTTTCACATCTAGCCAATTATCAGGATTGCCCCCTAATTTTTTGGTTAAGCGACGTGCATCTAAAATATGCCCTAATCCCATATTGTATGCAGCTAAAGAATACCAAATTCGATCTTCTTCTGGAATACTATCTGGCATTTGGGCGAGTAGCCAATGCAGATACTCCGATCCTGCCTTAATACTTTGTTCGGCATCCGTACGGTTATTAATATTCATACGTGCAGCCGTATCTTTAGTTAACATCATCATCCCGCGCACACCTGTTGGGGAGGTGGCATAAGGGTCCCAATGTGATTCTTGATAGGCTACAGCGGCTAATAATCGCCAGTCTAAATTCCCTTTGTATTTTTCAAAGAGCGGTTGATATTGAGGGAGAATTTTTTCAACTGCCTCTAAATAAGCCTGAGTATCTACATAATCAAAGGCAGTAATATGGCGGAAATATTTCTCCTCAATACGATCAATTAACCCTGTTTCAATAGCATTATTCATGAAATCCAACAAGCCTGCTTGTAGCTCATTATAGGATTTATTGGAAAGATACCAATGCACAGTCATTTCATCTGTTAGGTCAAATGCAATCGCTAAATTAGGGCGAATTTGTTGCGCGGCCGCCACATCAATACTATTTGCAATGGTATAAGGAATTTTCCCTTCAGCGACTTGAATCAATAATTCTTCTTGAGTCAGCTGCTTATTGTTTTGCCATTTGAGTGCAGGGAGTTTTTTCTGTGCTTGGGATAATAATTTTTCTAAGTCTTCTCCCGCAGAAATAATAATTTCTTGCTGGATTTGAGCCAAATCTTTCGGGCGATTTTCCCCTTTTTTATACACAAGTTGCCAAGAGGCAGAAGTATAAGAGGGCCCTAACTGAAATTTTTCTGCACGTTGAGGCTGGAACAAAAGATTCGCAGCAGCAATATCAATATTGTTGTTCTCTAATTCGTTAAAAAGTTGATCGTTATTTTCTAAGGTTTTAATTTGTAAGCGAACCCCTAAGTAATCAGCAAAGTTTTTTGCTAATTCGTATTCCAAGCCAGATTCGCCCTCATTCCCAATAAAATAGTAAATGGGATTGTTAATGGTGCCGACAATAAGGCTACCGCGATTTTTGATCGCAGTGTAAGGGTTTTCCTCCGATTGCATAATTTTTTGCCAAGGGAACACCATATCCACTGCCCAAAGTAATAATGCAAAGGCAGCAATAATACGTAAAAATAGACCTTTCAATAGATAAACCTTATAAATTGAGATAAGAGACGATTGTAACGAGAATTAAGACAATAAAAAAGCCCCTTTTACTTCAAGGGGCTGTTAAATAAGGATTAACGTTGGCGATCTCGGCGACTACGTTCATTAAAAGTGCGGTCGTTTTTATCGTTAAATTTACGCTGACGACGTTCACCATTACGTTCACCACGGAAGCGATCTTGACCACGCTCGCCACGATCATTGCGACGACCATCACGACGGCCTTTTCCACCAAAGTCGTTGCCACCGCGTCCGTTGTCTGATTGTGTTGCGCCCATAAAGCTCATTTGCATTTGTTTATTTAAAACGCGAGTTTTAACGAATTGTTGAAGCAACTCTTTTGGCATCCCTTGTGGTAGTTCAACGGTAGAGTAGTCATCATAAAGTTTAATATGGCCAATATAACGGCTGTTAATATCACCTTCATTTGCGATAGCACCTACGATATGACGCACTTCTACACCATCTGCGCGACCTACTTCGATACGATATAAATCCATCGGTTGTGGGTTGCCATAGCCTTTACGCTCACCACGACGTTCAGCTGAACGTGGGTTTTCACGACGATCACCGCGATCATTACGGTCACGACGACGTTTATCCATTGGTGGATCAGGTGGAAGAATGAGTTTTTGTTTTCCTTGAAGCAACATTAACATTGCTGCAGCGATATCTTCTTGATCCTGATCTGCAGTGAATAAATCTTCCAATAAGCTGCGATACATTTCCAGGTCGTGATGTTCCAATTGCTTGGTAATCTTGTCTTGGAATTTTTTACGACGACAAGCTTGCAACACTTCATGATTTGGTAATTCAACTTCATTGATTGGTTTTTTCATCAAGTGTTCGATATTACGAAGTAAACGGCGTTCACGTGGTTCAACGAATAACAATGCACGGCCAGAACGACCTGCACGACCAGTACGGCCGATACGGTGAACGTACGACTCTGCATCAAGTGGGATGTCATAGTTCACCACAAGGCTGATTCGTTCAATATCGATACCGCGCGCAGCAACATCAGTTGCAACCACAATATCAAGGCTACCATTACGTAAGCGATCTAAGGTTTGTTCACGTAATTGTTGGGTCATATCACCGTTTAAGGCTGCAGCACGGAAACCGTGTTTTTCTAATAATTCAGTCACATCAAGTGTGCCCGTTTTAGTACGGGTAAAAATGATTGCCGCATCAAACTCTTCCACTTCTAAGAAACGTAATAATGCATCATTTTTACGGAAACCTTGAACATACCAACAATTTTGCTCAATATCGGGCGCATTATCGTTATTTACTTTGATTTTCACTTCTTGCGGATTGTTCATGAAGCGTTTTGTGATGCGACGAATTGGTTCTGGCATGGTTGCTGAGAAAAGGGCTGTTTGGTGCTCTTCCGGTAATTCAGCCATAACGGTTTCTACATCATCAATAAAGCCCATACGAAGCATTTCATCTGCTTCATCAAGTACGATAGCTTTTAATTCAGATAGATTTAATGTGTTACGACGGATGTGATCCAAAATACGGCCTGGTGTACCCACAACAACTTGTGCACCTTGTTTTAATGCACGTAATTGAATGTCATAGCGTTGACCACCATAAAGGGTCACGATGTTGATGCCTTTGGCATATTTCATGAAATGTTCGCAAGCATCAGCAACTTGAATGGCTAGTTCACGCGTTGGTGCCATCACCAATAATTGTGGATGTTTTGCGGCAGGATCAATTTTTGCCAAAATAGGTAAAGAGAATGCGGCAGTTTTACCACTACCGGTTTGTGCCATACCAAGTACATCTCTGCCTTCTAGAAGAGCAGGAATACAAGCTTGTTGGATTGGCGAAGGTGTTTCAAAACCAAGGTCAGAAACGGCTTTTAGAATGAATTCAGGCAAGCCTAAATCATTAAAAGTGATTTTGTCTGTCATTAAAATGCTCGAATATAAGTAAGGAAAGCTCAATTTAGCTTTCAGGTTTATTTGTTACACAAGAAAGAGGCAAGTCTAAAAAACAGCTGTTTTTGTGACCGCACTTTTTTCTTCTTTTTCGTCTTCAGTTTGAGCCGGTTTCAATTTCATCAGCTCTAACACGGCAAAACGATACTCAACAAAGTTATACACCTGATTCGCAATAGCAAGTTTGAATAAAGCAGCCGCTTCATCAATTTGCCCCAAATTGAGTTTTTGTTTTGCTAGATAAAAGTAGGTTTCGGTTAATATTTCTGCATATTGTTGCGAGTTTTCTGCAAATTTGGTTGCCCGCTCTTGCAAGTCACTCACGGAAATATTACCTAAATAGTATTGAACGATATTTGTTCCCCAGAAGTCCTTAGATAGCCCTTTAGCTCGTTCAACAAGGTTGGCATGGGCTTCTTGTGGTTTTAATTTTTGTTCGTTCAAATAGAGCCAGAGTACGCGATAAGGATCTTTGGTATCGGCTTCGTAAAACTTCATAAAATCGTCTTCAGCAAGATTATAGCGTTCGACGTAATAAAAATTTAAACCACGATTAAGGTGGGTATAGTCATAACTTGGGTCCAATTCAAACACCGCATTAAAGGTTTCTAATGCACTGTCGTAATCTTCTTCAAGCAGTAAGTAAAGCCCTAAATAATTGTAAACGGAAGCCATCTTTGGCTGTAATGCAAGGGCTTGTGTAAAGTCATAACGTGCGAGGCCCCATAAACCGAGGGAATCGTATAATACGCCACGTTCAAAGTGAAGCGTCGCTCGTTCTTCATTACTCATTTTTCCAACTAATAAAACCTGCCCAATTCGGGTAATCATCACTTCTTGTTCGAAGTGAGTATTCGGATTCTGATCCGCTAGTACGACTTTATTTGGTGCGACAAACACGTTTCCCGATTGTACACAACCGGAAATAAATAAAATCACACTTAGGCTAGACAACGAAACTAGAAAACGGAATAACCGAAAATACTGCATTGTTTTATAAGTTAGTTTGATAATCAAAACGGGTGTGTAAATTGAATTCACACACCCTGTGAGATTATTCTTGTTCTTCTGAAATATCTTCTGCAGGTGCAGATTCTGCTTCAGTTTCTTGTTTCGGTGCAAGATCTTTCATGGTTAAGCGGATACGACCTTGGCGATCAATTTCAACCACTTTAACCGTCACTTCTTGACCAACTTGAAGATAATCACTCACTTTCTCTACACGCTCTTCAGCGATTTGAGAAATATGAACTAAACCTTCTTTATTTCCAACGATAGCGACGAATGCACCGAAGTCAGCAAGACGAGTCACTTTACCTTTGTAAATTGCTCCTGCTTCAACTTCAGCCACGATTTCTTCAATACGAGCCATCACGTTTTTCGCTGCACTGCTATCTACTGCAGCGATTTTCACTGTACCATCATCATCGATATCGATAGAAGTACCAGTTTCTTCAGTTAATGCACGGATAGTTGCACCACCTTTACCGATAACATCTTTGATTTTCTTCGGATCAATTTTCATGGTGTGAATACGCGGCGCGTAGTCAGAAATATCTGCACGTGGTGCAGGGATTGCTTGTTCCATTACGCCAAGAATGTGCATACGAGCACCTTTTGCTTGGTTTAATGCAATTTGCATAATTTCAGGGGTGATACCTTCAATTTTGATGTCCATTTGAAGTGCAGTTACACCTTCACGTGTACCAGCCACTTTAAAGTCCATATCACCTAAGTGGTCTTCATCACCTAAGATATCTGAAAGAACCACAAATTTCTCTTCTTCTTTTACTAAGCCCATTGCGATACCTGCAACAGCAGCTTTGATTGGAACACCCGCATCCATTAATGCTAAAGACGCACCACATACAGATGCCATAGAAGAAGAACCGTTAGATTCGGTGATTTCAGATACAACACGCACGACATACGGGAATTCCGCAAGACTTGGCATAACAGCCGCTACACCACGTTTTGCTAAACGACCGTGACCGATTTCACGACGTTTTGGCGAGCCAATCATACCGGTTTCACCTACAGAATATGGAGGGAAGTTGTAGTGGAATAAGAAGTGATCTTGACGTTCACCTGTTAATTCATCAATGATTTGTGCATCACGTTCAGTACCTAACGTTGCAACGGCTAATGCTTGTGTTTCACCACGGGTGAAAATTGCAGAACCGTGAGTACGTGGTAATACACCAGTACAAATGTCTAATGCACGAACAGTATCAACGGTACGGCCATCAATACGTGGTTCACCTGCAATGATACGGCCACGAACGATTTGGCTTTCAAGTGCGGTGAAAATATCCACGATTTTACCTTCGCTGATCTCTTCATCTTCTGCTGTGATTTGTGCAATCACATCCGCTTTAATCGCATCGATCTGTTCGTAACGTGCTTGTTTTTCAGTAATGCGGTATGCATCGCCTAAACGTGCTTCAGCAATCGCTTTTACTTTGTTGATTAAATCTGTATTTGGTTGTGGCGCAACCCAATCCCAACGCGGTTTGCCTGCTTCTTTTGCAAATTCTTTGATTGCTTCAATCACAACTTGTTGTTGTTGATGACCGAATACAACTGCCGCTAACATTTGTTCTTCAGTTAAGATATCAGCTTCAGATTCAACCATTAATACGGCTTTGTCAGTACCTGCAACCACTAAGTCCAAACGGCTTTGTTTTTGTTCTGCCATAGTTGGATTTAATACGAATTGGTTGTCGATAAAACCAACGCGCGCTGCACCGATAGGGCCATTGAAAGGTACACCTGATAAGGTTAATGCTGCAGAAGCACCAATCATTGCCACTAAGTCTGGGCTGATTTGTGGGTTTACAGAAACCACAGTTGCCACAACTTGGATTTCGTTGAAGAAACCTTCTGGGAATAATGGACGAATTGGACGGTCGATTAAACGTGCAATTAAAGTTTCGCCTTCAGATGGACGACCTTCACGTTTGAAGAAACCACCAGGGATTTTACCCGCTGCATAAGTACGCTCTTGGTAGTTTACGGTTAATGGGAAGAAGTCTTGACCTTCTTTCACATCTTTTTTAGCAACAACAGTCACGAATACCGTGGTATCGTCCATGCTTGCCATGACCGCAGCAGTTGCTTGACGTGCAATTGCACCGGTTTCTAGAGTAACGGTATGTTGACCGTATTTAAATTGTTTAACAATTGGATTCACAATGTTTTCCTTCAAAATAATATTTAAAACAAAGCTTTATTTTCCAGATTGCGACTAGCAAAAGAAATCTCTCGAAAAAATGACCGCACTTCTGGCGTTTAAAAATTTCTTTTGATAGCCGCACGCTAATGCAGAAAATAAAGCTCGCTTATTATACAGAGTTTTAAATTTATTGGTAACTTTATTTAATATAAGCAACTTGTTATCATATTCTCATACAAATACATACGTAAGGAGACACTATGATTATCAGTGCATTAAATAACCCAAATTTCAAAGTGGGTTTACCAAAAGTTATCGCGGACATTTGCGATCATCTCAATACTTTAGATCTTGAAGCATTAGAAAATGGTCGTCATGATTTAAGCGAGCAAGTTTATATGAATGTCATGGAATTTGATACGGTTGAAGCGGATAGCAAACAAGCTGAACTTCACCATAAATATCTAGATATTCAATTACTTATCCGTGGTGAAGA
>CAJLFU010000050.1 GCA_905205995.1 uncultured Haemophilus sp.
TTGCTTCATCATCTGATAGATAGTAACGAGGAATATTGATCGGTAACAATGCGGTATCAGCCACAACAGATAAAGGCCAATCGATAAAATATAATGGTCTGGTCATATGCTTAAAGCCAACGCCATCATAAAAATTACCAGCTACCATATTGTAATCGTATCGAGTTCCAATATAAGGACAAGGATCTTTCAGTGTCGTTAAAGTTCCACATCCATAGAGAAACATACTTAATAATATAAAAACGATTTTTTTCATTTTCTTCGCGCCTTATGCTCTTCATCAGATTCCGTATAGTAACGAATAATATCGTGATATTTATCTTCTTTAATTTGGATTAAATCAAAAGGCTTGTCATCATTCTCTTGTTGCACTTTATTTTTAAAACGAGAATTCAACATTACACCCAAAATAACAAAAACAATAAATGCAACAATGGTATAACCTATTCCAACACCAAGACAGCCTAGACCACCAGGCCCCATGCCAGCATCCATACAAGCAAAACTCATTAAAAAAGGAAAAGAAATAAATGCTAATATGGCTGATAATACAATAATCATAAGAAACTCTCTTGGATATCTTGGTTACTTAATTAGGTCAAACTCAATCACCCAAAACTCATTTTCATTGGGATAAATTGTTTTAATCACTTCTCGCAATTCCGACAAGCTCATATTTTCCTGAGCTGCGTGCTGTTCTGTGAGATTATCAAGCATGATCGGCGACACACTTAACACTTCAATGGTGCAGAAATATTGATTATCTTCAAATCGACCAACACGTAAGATATCACCTGCTTTAAAATGGCTTTCGGATTTATCTCGAATGGTGATGGTTTTACGCCCTGCGAGAATATCGGCTTCGAAGCGTTGGTAAAAAGTGATGTCATTCATAAAAGTGCGGTCAATTTTTAAGTATTTTTGTAACCATCCCCTCTTTGGTAAAGAGGGGTGTTTTTTTATATCGTTATACCTGCTCCGTGCTCAACGTCCAGCCTAACTGTCTCAGTTGTTTATAACGTTCACGTGCTTGGGCTTTTTGCGTTTCTTCTACCGGTACAAAATCAATTAATTGTGTAAAGCTGTGGCTAAAATCCGGCACTTCCATTTGTAAATTGATCAGCAAATCTCGACGCTGGGCATTTCGTTTGCCTTTCCAACTAATCTCAATTGGCGGGGCATATTGTGTTGCTTCGCCTGAAAGATTATGAGGAACAAACTCATTCGGATCCCGTTGCCATAATGCTTCATCAATCAAAAATGCTTGCTCTTCTGTTTCACAAGCGATTAAAACTCGCTTGCCTAAACGCCACGCTTGAGCGGCAAGATCACAGGCAAGTTGCTCAACTGTTATCTTCTTTTCTGGATTTAAGAGATAAAATTGTGCGTTTTTTGCCATGATTGCGACTTCTCCATTTATCGTTTTGTAAACTGGCGGATTTTATCAAAAAAGCAGCAAAAAATAAATCATCTACAAGGTGATTAAAGTAAATAGAAAAAACACAGAAATTTTTTACCGCACTTTTATGATCTACATCACAAAAGTAACTTTTAACCTTTATGTTACATTCCATTCATAACTCGCAGGTGTTAGAATTTTGAAGATTTATTTTATTTTCGATGATAGGAGTATCACATGGCATTTCGTATTGAAAAAGACACTATGGGCGAAGTTCAAGTTCCTGCAGATAAATACTGGGCAGCACAAACCGAACGTTCTCGCAACAACTTCAAAATTGGTCCGGCAGCTTCTATGCCGCACGAAATTATTGAAGCGTTCGGTTATTTGAAAAAAGCCGCTGCTTTCGCAAACTGTGATTTAGGTGTATTACCTGCAGAGAAACGTGATTTGATCGCAGCCGCCTGTGATGAAATCCTTGCAGGGAAATTAGATGACCAATTCCCGTTAGTCATTTGGCAAACCGGTTCAGGTACACAATCAAACATGAACGTGAACGAAGTGGTGGCAAACCGCGCTCACGTTTTACATGGTGGTAAATTAGGCGAAAAATCTTTCGTTCACCCAAACGATGATGTAAACAAATCACAATCTTCAAATGACACATTCCCAACTGCAATGCACATTGCAGCATACAAAAAAGTGGTTGAGCACACTATTCCTTGTGTAGAACGTTTACAAAAAACGTTCGCACAAAAAGCGGCAGAATTTAAAGATGTAGTAAAAATTGGTCGTACTCACTTAATGGATGCAACCCCATTAACATTAGGTCAAGAATTCTCTGCTTATGCAGCACAATTAGATTTCGGTTTACGCGCACTAAGAAATACCCTTCCACACTTAAGTCAATTAGCACTTGGTGGTACCGCTGTTGGTACAGGTTTAAATACACCAAAAGGCTATGATGTGAAAGTGGCGGATTACATTGCGCAATTTACTGGCTTACCATTTATGACTGCGGAAAACAAATTTGAAGCATTAGCTGCGCACGATGCAATCGTTGAAACTCACGGTGCAATTAAACAATTAGCGATGAGCTTATTCAAAATTGCAAACGACATTCGTTTATTAGCATCAGGCCCTCGTTCAGGTATTGGTGAAATCTTAATTCCTGAAAATGAACCAGGTTCTTCAATCATGCCGGGTAAAGTAAACCCTACTCAATGTGAAGCATTAACCATGGTGTGTGCACAAGTATTCGGTAACGATACCACTATCGCGTTTGTTGGTTCACAAGGTCACTTCCAATTAAACGTATTTAACCCTGTAATGGTGGCGAATTTCTTACAATCTGCACAATTATTGGGTGATGCTTGCGTATCATTTGATGAACACTGCGCAACCGGTATTCAACCAAACTACCCACGCATTAAACAACAATTGGAAAATTCATTGATGTTAGTGACCGCACTTAATACCCACATCGGTTACGAAAATGCAGCAAAAATTGCGAAAACTGCACACAAAAATGGTACAACCCTACGTGAAGAAGCAATTAACTTAGGCTTAGTTTCAGCCGAAGATTTCGACAAATGGGTTCGTCCAGAAGATATGGTGGGTAGCTTAAAATAAACTCACCCAATAATTTGGTGTCAAAGGCAGGTATATCCTGCCTTTTTATTTGTTTTTTTAAAGGGCTTTTTTGTTATAATCACGGCAATATTTTTGACATGAAAAAAACTATGAAACTGAAATTTATTATTGCTGCCATTTCAGCCTTATTTTCCACCGCACTTTTTGCCCAATGGCAACCGGTCGGCAATGCTGAATACACATGGGGGCCATTCCATGTTTATACTGTCGGCTTATATTCTGAAACGGGTTCCTATGAAAAAAATGAACGTCCGTTAATGTTTTCGATTAAATATGAAAAACCAGTAGAAGGAAAAAACTTCGCCATTGCTTTAACCAAAGAAATGGAATCACAAAATTTAAGTAAAGATGACACCACGGCATGGCTCAAAAAAATGCAGGAAATCTTTCCTGATTTTTCACCAAACGACATCTTAAATTTTGTTGCCTTAGCGGATAAAGGCTATTTTGTGTTGAATGATACCGTGTTAGATCACGAATTCGATCAAAAATTTACACAAGCGTTTATTGATGTATGGCTTTCAGATAAAAGTAGTTTTATCAAATTACAACCGCAATTATTAGGTAAAGAAAAACCGGCTCACGATAACAAAGAATTTCTACATCAACCAGCAAGCGAGCCTTTTGATGAAGAAAATACGATGCCGGAATTACCACCAAATTACAATTTTAAACAAGACGCAAAAGGATAAACAACAAGGGCGAACATGATATGGTTCGCCCTTTTCTTTTATTGTTTCACTTGCTGTTCCAAAAACAAAATCATCTGCAATGCAATATCGATGCCACTGGTTTTCTCAATCATTTCTAAACCAGGGCTGGCATTCACTTCAAGCACTAACAAGCCTTCTTTGGAACGAATCAAATCAACACCGGCTACAACAAGCCCTAAGGCTTTAGTTGCTCGAATGGCGATGGATTTTTCCTCTTCAGTGAGTTTAACTTTTTCTGCTGTTCCACCACGGTGAAAATTCGCACGAAACTCGCCATCTTGTCCAATACGCTGCATTGTGGCTACGACTTTATCGCCGATCACAAAACAGCGAATATCTGTCCCTTTTGCTTCTTCGACAAAATCTTGCAACAAGACGGGGACATTCGCATCTTTTAACGTTTCTAAAATACTGACCGCACTTTGTGGACGTTCGGCTAAAATCACGCCAATACCTTGTGAGCCTTTTAAGGTTTTAATAATCATCGGCGCGGTTGTTTGCTTAATGGCTTGTTTCGGCTCAACTTCACAACCGGATAAGACTGAATTCGGTACTGCAATACCTTGCTCTAATAACATCTGCAAACTTCGCCATTTATCGCGAGCAGCTAAAAATGCCTGTTCTTTATTAAGGCAATAGACACCTTTTCCTTGAAAATGACGCAATACCGCACAGCCCATTTGGGTGCTTGTCGTCCCAAAGCGTGGTAACACAGCATCATAATCAGGCAATAAATAAGGCGCACTTTCTACATTTTGTTGATAATACAAAGAAAAGTGCGGTTGATTTTTGTCGAGTTTTAAAATGCAACGATTAGGATCCAAAATATCCATTTGATGTCCGCAACTTTCTGCTGCTTCTTTTAAACGCTGGCAGCTATAAAGGCGAGGCTCACGGCAAAGCATCAATAATTTCATTCAGTTATATCCTTAGGCAAAGAGGTGTTGATATATTACACCAATCACAATAATCCTGAAAAATGATTTCTGCTTTTGTGGAAATAGAGTAAAATCATTAGGAGTTTTGTTTAAATAAAAGGAAAATTTTATGTTCGTAGTTATTTTTGGTCGTCCAGGCTGCCCTTATTGTGTACGTGCAAAAAACCTTGCTGAAAAATTAAAAGGTGAAGTAGCAGATTTCGATTATCGCTATGTAGATATTATTGCTGAAGGTATTTCTAAAGCAGATTTATCAAAATCTGTCGGTAAAGAAGTGGAAACTGTGCCACAAATCTTTATCGATGAAAAACCAATCGGCGGTTGTACTGATTTCGAAGCATTAATGAAAGAACAATTTAACGTTGTTGCTTAATTATTGCTAAAAATATAAAAGTGCGGTTAATTTCAACCGCACTTTTTTATTTCATCTTAGTTAATTTGCAACGAGATCGCCCAATCCCATTCCGTTTCATTCAAACGATATTGCGCTTTTAAGGTTGGTCCACAAGAATTGGAGCCAACTCCACTCATTTTATAATCTACACACAAGATCGTACTGTCACTTTTCTCCAAATCATATTGGTGTTTTTTACCACCCAACTCTTCTTGAGAGTAAGGGGAAACATTCATACTAAAAGGCGCATGACTTTGCACGGTAAAGCAATCTGACAAATTTGCTACCTTCACTTCACGACAACCATAGTGACTGCCATTTTCTTGTGGTTTTAAGTAAGGCACATGATTACTTTCTGGCGTAGTCTTATAACGCCCCAAAGCCGTGGCGTGATGTTTATCCAGATAACTTTCTGTTGGTCCATAACCCACATACTCCACTTGGTTAAATCCTTGATTAAGGAAAAAACGCAAGCCAAAACGTGGTAAGAATGGCAAGTGCGGTTGTTTTTCAGCATGAATATTGATGCGAAGTAATCCATTTTGCTCAATACAATACACCACATTCAATGTCAGAATTCGCGCTTTTGATACAGCGACTAGCCCCAATTTAAAGGTAATTTCAACCGCACTTTCCTGCTCGGTTAAACGGTAATTATAGGCTCGACTCGTCGCACGATCGTAACCTGCAGCAAGCCAATGTGCTTTGATTAAACTATCATTATCTAAAGGTGCTCGCCAAATATTAAAATCGGCTGGTTGATTTAACCAAGGCTTGCTCGCTTTGAAAATTTGATGAATGATGCCTTTATATCGCTCAAACTGATATTCAATATCTACCACTTTAACTGAAATTAAATTGGCATATTCTGAAACAGAAATCGATTGATAATTTGCTTTGAGTTCATTTGTGGATAATTGTGATTGCTCTGACAAAATAATCTGATCAAATCCCAAACTATGTCCTTGAGGAATTAAACCTGTTTCTGTTTTTTGATGATAGGTCAAGGTCAACATTTGTAATGAACCGTTACTTGTTGGCAATGTTAAAGGCAAAAGTGCGGTTGATTTTGGCGCAATGTTTAAATCATCTATTTGGCCTTCTTGTACAACCGAAAAGTCCTCTGTTATTTGATAATGAATTGAAATAGCCTCTGCCGCATCCGTAAAATCTAAATAATTTTTAAGTTCAATATGACCATTTTTTAATGTAGCACGAAGTGGTCGATACACATTTTTATATTCCAACAAATTACTTTGAATTTGACGGCCTGCCGTCACTAATCCATCAGCACAAAAATTACCGTCATTCGGTGTGTCATTAAAATCCCCGCCATAACCCATCTTGCTTGAGTTTGGCAAATAAGGGGAATGATTGCACCACTCCCACACAAAGCCCCCACAAGCGCCTGCATGTCGTTCCATAGCTTGGAAATAATCTTCCGTGTCTCCGCAAGAATTTCCCATCGCATGCAAATATTCACAGAAAAGATACGGCTTTTGATTTTTGGCATCGGCAAAATAAGCATCCAATTCTTCCGTGCTGGTGTACATCTCGCTATGAAAATCTAAATTGGATGTGTCATTTTGATGGGCTGAATGTTGAAAGATCGCATTTTCATAATGTACTAAGCGACTTGAATCACGCTGTTTCACCCAAGCTGCTGCTTGCTCAAAATTCTCACCGTAGCCACTTTCATTTCCTAATGACCAAATCACAACAGAAGGCCGATTTTTATCTCGCTCAACATTGGCATAAGTGCGGTCTAAAATGGCTTGATTAAATTCAGGGCTTCGAGCCATATAGCAATAATTGTCGATTGTTTTTTGACGAATTGCGTCATGATCAATCTCTGTTTTTACCCCTAACAAAATACTTGTTTCTGGCGACTCCACATAAACCGCATTCGTACCGTGCGATTCGATATCACTTTCCGCAATCACATAAAAACCATATTCATCACACAATTCAGTAAACCAAGGTGCATTCGGATAGTGCGCTGTGCGAATGGCATTAAAATTATGCTGTTTCATTAAGCGTAAATCTTGCAATGCTTGTTCTCGACTAATGACATAACCGGTTTTCGGATCGCTATCGTGACGATTAATGCCTTTAAACTTAATGGCTTGCCCATTAAATAGCATGACGCCATTTTTGACTTCAATATGACGTAAGCCGACCTTTTGGCAAATCACTTCTGATCCATATTGCAAAATCAACGTGTATAAGCGAGGGCTCTCTGCATGCCATAATTGTGCATTTTCAATTTCAGCATGAAAGGCATGTCCCTTTTGTTCAGTTATCAATTTGCCTTGAGGATCAAATAATTGCCAAGAAATGGATTGTTCGCGTTCTGCAAACTGACAGGCTACATATAATTGGGCCTTGGTAAGTTCTTGGTTCAATTGCATTTGAATGAAGAAATCTTGTAAGTAATTTTTTTCTCGCTCTAACAGATAAACATCTCGAAAAATACCAGGCATTCGGAATTTGTCTTGGTCTTCCAAATAACTCCCATCACACCATTTCAATACTAAAACATGTAAGTGGTTTTCCCCTTGTTGTAAAAAGTCAGTGATATCAAATTCACTGGTGCAATGACTAATTTGGCTGTAGCCCACAAATTGGTGATTCACATAAACAAATAAGCAGCTATCTACCCCTTCAAAATTTAATAGGTATCGTTTTTCAGCATTGATTTCAACATTAAAGGTTCGATGATATAAACCACAAGAATTTTCAATGGGTACATAAGGTGGATCAAAAGGAAAAGGATAATTTACGTTGGTATATTGATGATTATCGTAACCATAATTTTGCCAATTTGATGGAACGGGGATTTTATCTGTAAAGGAAAAATGAAGGAAATCTTGAGGCAAGTGAGTATAGCTTTCAAAATAAGCAAAATCCCATTCACCATTTAGTAAGGTAAAGTAAGTGGAAAATTCTCGTGTCTTTTTGACTGCACTTTCTGTTGAAGAAAAAGGAATAAAATAAGCATGATGTGGTGTGGTATTCACGTGCAAGGTTTGCGGATCTTCAAAATAGCGAGGCAACGACATAAAAACTCCCAATGCAATTTAGACACATAAAAAAGGGCGTCTGAATGACGCCACTATACCTAAAATCTTCGGCTAATCTAGCGATAAGTTTACAAATCGTGATACTTATCACATTAATTTTTATGGCAATTTTGCCAAGAAGGCATAACCACCCTTTTCACTCATTATCTTAACATTAGAATCCGCTGTAATGAATGCTGACTCACCTTGCTTCAACGTAAGTGCGGCTGATTTTTCTTGTATTTTTAGCTCGCCTTGCATCACCAATAAAATGCCAGCACTTTGAAGATTCAATTCAGTATGTTGTTGTGGTTCAACACGAATTTGAGCTAAAGCAAAATCTTTTACTGGCGTTTTATAAGTAAATTCTGACTGATTTTGAGATGCTGCTGAGATAATTTGGGGTGTTATTTCGCGACAATCCACAATTTTTAATAATTCGACAATATCGACATATTTTGGTGTTAATCCACCACGAATCACATTATCAGAACAGGCCATTAACTCCACGTTTTGTCCGCGAAGGTAAGCATGAGGAATACCCGCATCTTGGAAAATACCCTCTCCTTCTTTCAAATGTACGATATTAAAGAGATAAAAACACACCAAGCCAGCATCTAATTTTTCAGGCAAAATCGCCATGGCTTCCATAGTATAAAGCACCCAATAATCAGGGTTATCTAGCGCCAACTCGCCATTTTTATAAGACTGTTGATTAGCTTCAATAATAGGTAATAGCCAATTTGCGAGCGTTGATTGATCCGCCAACATTACATCCGCATAAAATTCAGCAAGGCTTTGTGTGCCAAGTTTTTCAGCCAAAGGTTGCAAAGAGGGGCGCGCATTTAATGTGGCAAGTATTTGAGATTTTGTTTTAAAACCATGTAAAAGCCAAAAATCAGATAACGAAATCATCATTTCTGGTTTGTGATTTCTATCTTTATAAGTCCGCGTGCTGTCTGTTAATGCAACCCCTTTTGCATTCTCAGCCTCAAAACCCTTTTCAGCTTGATCTTTAGTCGGATGCAATTGAATCGACAACGGCTTTTCAACATCTAAAATCTTTAACAAATAAGGGAGTTCATCACCAAATTGCTGACGACTTGCTTGCCCAAGTGCGGTCGGATTTTGCGATAAAAATTCAACAAGGGATTGTTTACCTGTTACATTCTCAATTTCAGAAGGTGCTGATGGATGCGCGCCTAACCACCACTCAGCACAAGGTTGATCTTTCGCTGAATTTAATCCAATCAATGATGCAATATAGTTTTTTCCGCCCCATGCATAATGCTGTAATTGGCCAGTTAATCGATAAATCATTTTTGCCTTCCTCAAAAAAAATGAGTATAAAAAAATCCGCTTATTTAAAGCGGATCTTTTAATCAATAAATCTTATTTTGTTAAACTTAAAACAACAGATTCTCCAGCAATCACTTCACCCGATTTTTTCTCGATAGATGAAATTTCATCCATGTTAGAGATAACCACTGGTGTTAAAACTGATTTTGCTTTTGATTCTAATGTTGCTAAATCAAACTCAATTACTGTATCGCCGCGTTTTACGCTTTGACCTTCGTGTGCAATGCGAGTGAATCCTTCACCTTTTAATTCAACGGTATCAATACCGAAGTGAACGAATAATTCAACACCCTCTTTTGATTCCATTGAAAAAGCGTGGTTGGTTTCAAAAATTTTACCAATCACACCATCAACAGGCGCAACAATTTTGTTACCTGTTGGGCGAATCGCGATACCATCACCCACAATTTTTTCAGAGAAAACAACATCTGGTACATCTTCGATATTTACAATCTCACCAGAAAGTGGCGCATAAATTTCTACTTCCACTGATTTGTTTTCTTTTGAACCAAATAATTTGTCAAATAAGCCCATTTTAATCTCCTATCTATTAAAGATGGCTGGTATTTTAACGTAAAACTCTGTTTTTGTATCTAGTTTAACGACTTTTCTGCTAAAAAAGCTTGAATTAATTGCTCAATTTCAGCTGCGGTTGGTTTTTGTAATGCTTCATCCGCCAATGCTTTCGCCTCTTGGTAACTCACATTACGCACTAATTTCTTAATATGTGGCACAGAAATTGCACTCATACTAAACTCGTCTAAGCCCATACCGAGTAATAATAAAGTTGCACGATCATCACCGGCTAACTCACCACACATACCAGTCCACTTGCCTTCTGCATGAGAGGCATCAATGACTTGTTTAATCAAACCAAGTACTGAAGGTGACATTGGATTGTATAAGTGAGAAATTAATTCGTTACCACGGTCAACGGCTAAGGTATATTGCGTTAAATCGTTTGTACCAATACTAAAGAAATCCACTTCTTTCGCTAAGAATTTTGCATTCACTGCTGCTGATGGGGTTTCAACCATGACTCCCACTTGGATGTTTTCATCAAAAGCTTTACCCTCCGCGCGTAATTCTGCTTTTAAGGTTTCAAGCACAGATTTTAACTCGCGAATTTCTTCTACCGAAATAATCATCGGGAACATCACGGCAAGTTTACCAAACGCCGAAGCACGTAATACGGCTCTTAATTGTGCGTGTAAAATCTCACGACGATCAAGGGCAATACGCACCGCACGCCATCCTAAGAATGGGTTCATTTCTTTTGGTAAATTTAAATATGGAAGCTCTTTATCACCGCCGATATCCATCGTACGTAATACTACTAGACGACCTTCCATTGCTTCAACCACTTCTTTATAAGCAATGAATTGCTCTTCTTCGCTTGGTAATTGATCACGATCCATAAAGAGGAATTCAGTACGGTATAAGCCCACCCCTTCAGCACCATTACGGTGTGCGCCTTCGCAATCTCGAATCGTACCAATATTCGCAACCACTTCAACTTTATGACCATCAAGGGTCACTGCCGGTAAATCTTTTAATTTTGCTAATTCTGCTTTTTCTTCAGCAAGTTTTGCTTCTAGTGTTTTTAATTCATCGATTTCAGCTTGAGTCGGATTCACGTAAACACGGTTATTTACGGCATCTAAAATAAGATAATCACCGGTATTCACTCGCGCGGTGACATCATTTGTCCCAACAATGGCCGGCAATTCAAGTGAACGAGCCATAATTGAGGTGTGAGATGTTCTACCACCAATATCAGTGATAAAACCTAATACTTTTTCTAAGTTTAATTGAGCGGTTTCTGATGGGGTTAAATCGTAAGCCACAAGGATAGACTCTTCGGCAATATCACCAAGATCGACAATGTGCATACCTAAAATATTTTTGATTAAACGATTACCGATATCACGGATATCACCCGCACGTTCTTTTAAGTATTCATCATCAATTTCAGACAACATTTCAACTTGTTGATCGATGATTTTACTTGCAGCGACACTCGCATTGACTTTATGTGAACGAAGATAATCAAGTATTTCTTCTTCTAATTCTTCATCTTCAAGGATCATTAAATGACCTTCAAAGATCGCCGCTTTTTCTTCCCCTAAAGATTTTAATGCGCGTTGATGAATGGAATTAAGTTGCTCAACAGCAGCTTCACGACCAGCATAAAAACGGGCGACTTCTGCGTCGATTTGATCTTCTGAAATTTTTTGGAAATCCAGAACAATTTTTTCTTCTTTTAATACTAAAGCTTTACCAAAAACGATACCTGGCGATGCTGGGATACCTGTAATCATAATTTTACATTCCGAAATAATTTATTAAAGGCTAAATAAACAATAGCCACAGAATAGGAATCCTGTGGCTATCGTCAATTATTCTAAAGTAGGAATTAATGCTACTAAATGTTCAACGGCTTGTTGTTCGTCTTCACCTTCCGCCGAGATGGTGATTACAGTTCCTTGCGTCAAACCTAAGGTTTGTAGCTTAAATAAGCTTTTCGCACTTGCACTTTTTCCACCAGAAGTGACTGTTACATCAGAAGCAAACGCTTTAGCTTCTTTAACAAATTGCGCCGCTGGACGGGTGTGTAAACCATTAGGGGCTGTAATTTCTACATCTTTTGAGAACATAATGTTACCTCTATTTAGTAATAGTAAAATTTAAGCAATTTAATCTATAAATCGTTGGTAGTATCGCTATTAAATGCCCAATAATCAAGGCAAAACACAAAAAAAATTGAGCTACATCACAAAAATTAAACGTTTGAATACCTAGTTTGAGTAAAAGATATACTACGCAGAAAAATGGCGTTGTGATTTCGTCTCACTCAAGCTTTCAATGAGGCGATGATAATTCTCATAGCGTATTGGTGAAATCCGACCTGCCTCTACCGCTTCGCGTAATGCACATCCAGGATCATTCAAATGTTTACAATCTCGGAATTTACACATGCCTAAGACATATTGAAATTCACGATAGCCTTTGGTGATCTGATCTGGCTCCAAATGCCATAAGCCAAACTCGCGAATGCCTGGTGAATCAATCAAATTACCGCCTTGTGGCAAATGATATAAACGAGAAGAAGTTGTGGTATGTTGCCCCAAGCCCGAGGTTTCACTGATGCCACCGACTTGCGCATTGACCGTTGGTAAAATATGGTTAATTAAACTGGATTTGCCTACCCCTGACTGCCCCACAAAAATGGATGTGCCGTCACTTAAAAGTGCGGTTAATTTTTCCATATTTTTTCCGGTTTCAGCTGAAATGATGATGGTCTGATAACCAATATCACGGTAAATCTGTAATTGGCTTTCCACTTCCTGCTCTTGCTCGGCATCCAGTAAATCGCCTTTATTCACCACAATGACAGGTTCGATCCCCGCATTTTCACACACCACTAAATAACGATCGATAATATTGAGTGAAAGTACCGGCACCACCGCAGAAACAATAATAATACGATCGATATTGGCCGCGATCGGTTTCAAACCATCATAGTAATCAGGACGAGCAATTTCATTTTGTCTTGGGTGAATAGCTTCAATCACGCCACTCACGCCTTGTAGCTGTTCATTGCCTTGTCGCCAAATCACTTTGTCTCCAACCACGAGACTAGAAAGTGTACGACGTAAATTACAACGGAAAATTTCGCCTTGTGCATTTTCCACATCTGCATGAACCGAATAACGCGTAACGACTACCCCATCTTGGCTTTCACCTAGCATATCATCTTGCCATTCCACTTCTTTCTTCTTGTGGCGATGCAAGGCTTTCGCGTTATTTGATTGAATTCGACGAGTTTGATTTTGCGTTAGTTTACGTTTGCTCATAAAGTGCGGTCGTTTTTTCCGATGTTTTTCGTTAAAATAAACGGGGTTAAAAATGTTTATAGGATACCTTATATTATGCAATTAGATAAACAAAATCTGATTTGGATCGACTTAGAAATGACAGGATTAGATCCTGAAAAAGAACGCATTATTGAAATTGCGACCATTGTGACCGATAAAGATCTTAATATTTTAGCTGAAGGACCTGTGATCGCGGTGCATCAAAGTGATGAATTATTAAACAAAATGTCGGAATGGTGCGTAAAAACCCACACAGCAAATGGCTTAGTTGACCGTGTCAAAGCGAGCAAACTCACCGAACGTGCAGCAGAATTACAAACATTAGATTTTTTAAAACGTTGGGTACCGAAAGGTGCTTCACCGATTTGTGGCAACAGTATCGCACAAGATAAACGCTTTCTTTATAAATATATGCCTGATTTAGCGGATTATTTCCACTATCGTCATGTGGATGTCAGTACATTAAAAGAATTGGCTTCTCGCTGGAAACCAGAAATTTTAGATGGATTCAAAAAAGGCAATACTCATTTAGCGCTTGATGATATTCGTGAATCAATTAAAGAGTTAGCTTACTACCGTGAGCACTTTATTAATCTGGGTTGATGAAAACTTAGGCAAACTCAATGATTTGCGAAATCTGCGCTTGCGTTGAATAAATTTTTTCGTATAATGATGCCTCATTCACCAATGTGAAATGCGGGAATAGCTCAGTTGGTAGAGCACGACCTTGCCAAGGTCGGGGTCGCGAG
>CAJLFU010000051.1 GCA_905205995.1 uncultured Haemophilus sp.
TGTTCAATATTTTCGTTTCTTAGGTAATTTACTTGTATTGGATTTTGGTGTGACTATGCCACCAGAATTACCAATCAGTAGCATGCTAGCGAAATCTTTCCCAATCACCTTACAACTTACCTTAATTGGTGTGGTGTTTGCGGCAGTCGTCTCTTTCTCATTAGGTGTACTAGCCGCGCTTTATCGTGATAGTTGGGTAGACCAAGTGATTCGTTTAATCTCTGTTGCAGCGGTTGCGACACCATCATTCTGGTTAGGTATCTTACTTATTCAATGGTTCTCTTTGGAATTAGATTGGTTACCTTCTGGTGGTTTTGTGCCATTCAGCGAAAGCCCAATGGGGTATATCAATTCCATGATTTTGCCATCTCTTGCGCTTGCGGTGCCAGTATGTGCGTCATTAATTCGTGTGGTGCGTACAACTATGGTAGAAGAAATGGATAAAGACTATGTGAGAACCGCTATTGGTAACGGTGTGCCTTATGCAACTGTTATTCGTCACAACGTATTACGCAATGCATTAATCACGCCAGTCACTGTATTAGGCTTACGTGTAGGTTACTTACTTGGTGGTGCGGTAGTTATCGAACAAATCTTTGACTTACCGGGCATGGGTAAATTGATTTTTAACGGCATCGTCAACCACGACTTACACTTAGTACAAGGTGTGGTTCTGACAATCGCCTTTACCTTCGTTTTAGTGAATATTATCGTTGATATTCTCTATGTGTTGATTAACCCTAAAATTCGGAGTCTATAATGTTTCGTCAAGGTTTAGCAGATCGATTAGCTGCAAGCGGTGCGAGATTCCGAGCACTTTCCACCGCATCAAAAATTTCATTATTATTCTTAATTTTCGTTGCTTTAGTGGCGGTATTTGCCCCTTGGGTAGCAACACATGATCCATTAGAAGTGATCGCACGTATGCGTGCGCCAAGTGCAGAATATTGGTTTGGGACCGATCGACTTGGTCGTGATATTTTCTCTCGTATTGTGTACGGTGCCCAAACATCCTTATTTATCGGTTTAGGTGCGGTAGCTTGTGCCATTATTTTCGGTAGTGTTTTAGGTGCAACTGCAGCCACATCCGAGAAATGGGGCAATGAAATTATCATGCGCTTAATGGATATTTTAATGGCCTTCCCAGGTATCGCATTAGCAGCAGTGTTATTAGCAACCTTTGGTAACTCTGTACCGGTTATTATTATCACCATTGCTGTGGTTTATACTCCGCAACTTGCTCGTGTGGTGCGTGCGAATGTGGTATCACAATGGGATGAAGACTATGTGCGTGCTGAACGCGTTATTGGTGGTAGCCGTACTTATATTCTTCTCAAACACGTTGTACGCAATACCGCGGCACCGGTTTTAGTCTTCGCAACCGTAATGGTGGCAGATGCTATTGTGTTTGAAGCCTCGCTTTCTTTCTTAGGCGCAGGTGTACAACCACCACATCCTTCATGGGGTAACATTCTTTCTGAAGGTCGTAACATCGTATTAAACGGTGCATGGTGGGCGACAACCTTTGCGGGTGTCATGATTCTTTTAACTGTATTAGCCTTAAATATTTTGGCAGAAGGTCTTACCGATGCATTGGTTAACCCGCGCTTGAAAGGCGGTAAAAAACCAGAAGGCAAATCAGATGAACGTCTCTCTACCGACGTACAAGAAGCACTTGCTGAAGGTCTTGCATTAAAACGTTACTTACTCAAATTACATGAAAAAGAAATCACACGTACGAATCGTATGCAATTAAATCCAAATGCAAAACCGATTTTACAAGTGAAAAATTTATCAATTCGTTTCCCGAATCGTTATGGTGAAATTCCATTGGTAGATAACATCAGCTTCACCGTAAATGAAGGCGAAACCATGGGGTTAGTAGGTGAGTCTGGTTGTGGTAAATCCATTACAGCATTCTCTATCATGGGCTTGTTACCAAAAACAGCAAAAATCACTGGGGAAGTGCTTTTTACCGACCGCAGTGGCAAACAACATAGCTTACTCAATTCTAACAATTTAAGTGAATTACGTGGTTCTGAAATTGCGATGATTTACCAAGACTCTTTAAGTGCGTTAAACCCATCAATGCGTATTAAAGATCAAATGGCACAGCTCATTAAACGTGGCAGCCACCATACCGCAGAAAAATTGTTGGAATGGGTACACCTTGATCCAGAAAAAGTGTTGAACCGTTATCCGCATGAACTTTCTGGTGGTCAACGTCAACGTGTGGTGATTGCAATGGCATTAACTCGTGAGCCGAAATTATTAATCGCCGATGAACCAACAACTGCATTAGACGTAACCGTTCAAGCTGAAGTGGTGAAATTATTGAATGAACTACGTGAAAAACTGGGTTTCGCGATGGTGTTTGTCAGCCACGATTTAGCCTTAGTTGCTCAATTAGCTCACCACATTACGGTAATGTATGCAGGACAAGTGGTCGAAATGGCACCAACATCCTTATTGCTTGCTAATCCAACACACGAATATACCCGTGGCTTATTGGGTTCTGTCCTTTCAACCGAAGTCCGTGCGAAACGTTTATATCAAATTCCGGGCAGCGTCCCATCACCTTATGATTTTGCTGTAGGTGACCGTTTTGCAAGTCGTTCATTACGACCAGATGCAAATCCGGATCAAAAATTGATATTAACCGCCGTGGAAGGCGAGCCGTCTCACTTGTGGGCTTCTCATTTAGCTGAGCCTGTAACGGAAGCGAAAGGAGCATAATATGAGCAGTAGTATTAAAGTCATTAAAGAACAAAACATCATCGATTTAGAAAATATCGTGGTGCAATTTCCTTCTCGTGACGGTTCGTTGTTTGGACGTAAAAAATTCACAGCAGTAAACAATGTGAGCCTTGGCATTAAAGCGGGGGAAACCATTGGTTTAGTTGGGGAGTCTGGCTGCGGAAAATCTACCTTAGCTAACGTAATCATAGGATTGCTTAAACCGACATCAGGTTTAGTGAAATTCAACGGTTTACAAATGCAATATGGCAGCTCAGAAGCGAGAAAACAATTCGGTCGCCAAGTATCGGTCATTTTCCAAGACCCGGCAACAGCACTGAATCCTCGTATGAAAGTGTTGGATATTTTGCGTGACCCAATGGATATTCACAATGTGTTACAACCCCATGAACGGGAAAAACGTGTGTATGACTTGCTTTCTCGCGTAGGTTTACCACGTTCTGCAGCACAAGTTGAGCCAACTCGTTTATCGGGCGGGCAAAAACAACGTGTGGCGATTGCACGTGCTTTAGCGTTGAATCCAAAACTGATTGTGGCGGATGAACCGACTTCTGCATTAGACGTATCCGTTCGTGCTCAGGTATTAAACTTATTGGCTGATTTGAAAAAAGAACTCAATCTTGCCATGGTGTTTATCTCTCACGATATCCAAACCGTACGCCAAGTATCTGACCGTATTGTCGTGATGTACGGTGGTCAAATTTTGGAAACCGGTAGCACTGAAGATATTTTCAACCACCCAACAGTGGATTACACAAGAAAGTTACTTGGTGTTGCACCATCGTTGTTATAAAACGAGTGAATAAAACATCCTAGTTTATAACCGCACTTTAAAGTGCGGTTATTTTTTTGATCATTTTTTGGATTTAAGGTTTTGATAATTTTAGAAACATATTACGAAAGCCTTTTAGAGTTTAGGTTTTTTCTCAAATAGCGTAGAATGGGCATATAAAAATAAGGAGATTTAACATGCAACAAAAAATTCAACAAGCATTAGCAAACTCGCCACTTTCAAATGCAATTCTTTCTGTATTAGAAGAACAAGAATGGAAAGGGTTTTTACCGGCTGAAAAAGTGCGGTCAATTTGTGATGAATTTAAGCTTACGCCTGTTCAATTAGGTTTGGCGCTTTTGCCCGTAGCGGCTTGTTATAGTCACACTCCCATTTCAGAATTTCATGTTGGCGCGATTGCGATTGGTGAAAGTGGTGATTTTTACTTTGGTGCGAATCAAGAGTTTCAGGGTGGCAGCATGGCTCAAACCATCCACGCTGAACAAAGTGCGATTAGCCATGCATGGTTACGAAATGAATCTCGCATCACGGATATTGTGGTGAATTACACGCCTTGCGGTCACTGCCGCCAATTTATGAATGAGCTTTATCAAGCGGAAGATTTAAAGATCCATTTGCCACACAGCCAAAATAATCCACTTCCTCAATATTTACCCGATAGCTTTGGCCCGAAAGATTTAGGCGTTGATTTGCTTCTATTAAACAAAGAAGAACAAGGTTTCACTTTGACGACTGAAGATGAAGTGGCAAATAAAGCAATTTTAGGGGCAAACCGAGCACATTCACCTTATTCTAAAAGCCCTCATGGTGTAGGCATTTTATTTAAAAATGGTGAAATGATTTGCGGTCTATATGCAGAAAATGCGGCATTTAACCCAAGCTTACCAGCTATGCAAACCGCCATTAATTTTGCTTACTTAAATCAATTGGATGTATCGGAAATTGAGCGAGTAGTATTTGCAGAGAAACCGTTGCGTTTAAGTCATCGCAAGATGGCAGAGCAGTTATTGAAGAGTCTCTGCAAGGTGAAAATGGAATATATTAGCCTGTAAGTGCGGTCAAAAATGAATTAGTTTTTGAACTAAAAGAAAAGGCGAACAGAGATAATCTCTCATGTTCGCCTTTCTTTTTACTGATTTTACGCTAATTCAGCACGTAATTTTTTCGTGACATCAACCATCACTTTTAGTGCAGCAATTGTTTCTGGCCAACCGCGCGTTTTCAAACCACAGTCTGGGTTTACCCATAAGCGTTCTTTCGGCACCACTTGTAATGCTTTACGAAGAAGATGTTCAATTTCTTCTGCTGCAGGTACGCGTGGACTATGAATATCATATACACCAGGACCAATATCATTTGGGTATTTGAAATCACCAAATGCGGTAAGTAATTCCATGTCAGAACGCGAGGTTTCAATAGTAATGACATCGGCATCTAAGGCTGCAATAGCCGGTAGAATGTCGTTAAATTCGGAATAACACATGTGTGTATGGATTTGGGTATCATCTTGGCAACCCATTGAGCTTAAACGGAAGGCTTCGCCCGCCCATTTCAAATAAGCATCCCAATCTGCACGTTTTAACGGTAAACCTTCACGAATAGCTGGCTCATCAATTTGAATCACTTTAATGCCTGCTTTTTCTAAATCTAATACTTCATCAGAAAGCGCTACCGCAATTTGTTTACAGACCGTTTCACGAGAAATATCGTTACGCACGAAAGACCATTGTAAGATCGTGACTGGACCAGTCAGCATGCCTTTCATCACTTTATTGGTAAGGCTTTGTGCATATTGTGACCAACGTACCGTCATGGGTTCTGGACGAGTGACATCACCGTAAATCACCGGCGGTTTCACGCAACGAGAACCGTAACTTTGTACCCAACCAAATTTGGTGAAAGCAAAACCATCGAGTAATTCGCCGAAGTATTCCACCATGTCGTTACGTTCTGCTTCGCCATGTACCAATACATCTAAGTCTAATTTTTCTTGTTCACGTACAACGAATTCAATTTCTTTTTTCATTGCAGTTTCGTAATCAGCTAAGCTGAGTTCGCCTTTTTTGAAGGCGGCACGCGCATGACGAATGGCTGTCGTTTGTGGGAAAGAACCAATATTCGTGGTTGGCAGAAGTGGTAAATTTAACCACGCATTTTGTAATTTAATGCGTTCCGCAAATGGCGATTTACGTTGGTCAGCATTTTTCGGTAAGTTTGCTAAACGTTCTGCCACACAAGTGCGGTGAATTTCACGCGAGTTTTTACGCGCATCCGCAGCGGCTTGAGAAGCAGCTAATTCAGCTTGAACAGCTTCACGCCCTTGTTCTAGTGCGGTCTTAATAGCACGTAGTTCTTGAATTTTTTGTAATGTGAAAGCCAACCATTGATAAAGCTCAGGCTTATTTGCTTGGAGTTGCGTTTCAACTTCTAAATCATAAGGTGTATGGAGAAGAGAGCAGCTTGGCGCAATCCACAAACGATCACCTAATTTCGCTTTTAATGGCTCAACCACATCTAACACTTGATTCAAGTTTGCCCGCCAAATATTACGGCCATCAATGATGCCCACAGATAAGATTTTGTCATAATCCGCAAAGGCAGCAAGTTGTTCTGGTGCGCGCACTAAATCGATGTGTAAACCTGCTACAGGTAAGGCTTTTAACAAATCAGCGTGTTCTGCCACAGAACCGAAATAAGTCGCAAGCAATAATTTCGCTTTCACTTGTTCAGCAAAAGTGGCGTAAACTGCTTTATAAGCCGCAATCCATTCTGCCGGTAAATCTAAAGTGAGAGCGGGTTCATCAATTTGAATGTATTCCACGCCTTCTGCCGCTAATGCATTTAAGATTTCAACATAAACTGGCACGAGTTGTGCTAATAAATCAAAGCGATTAAATGTCGCACCTTTTTCTTTACCTAACCAAAGGAAGGTGAGTGGACCAACGATTGTTGGTTTAACTTGATACCCAAGCGCTTTAGCTTCACGAATTTGTGTCACATAATGTGTTGGATTGGCTTTAAATTGTGTTTCTTTATGGAATTCGGGTACAAGATAATGGTAGTTGGTATCGAACCATTTTGTCATTTCAATCGCAAATTGGGTTTTATTACCACGCGCTAATTGGAAATATTGATCGAGTGTTAAATTTTGGTTATCGAAACCAAAACGAGCAGGAATTGCACCTGTTGCTACTTGTAAATCTAAAATGTGATCGTAAAGTGTGAAATCAGCCACCGCGACAAAATCGGCATTTGCCTTAGCTTGGTGTTGCCAATTTAGTTCACGTAATCTTTTTGCAATATCTAATAAATCCGCTTCCGCAATTTCGCCACGCCAGTAACGCTCTTGAGCAAATTTAAGTTCACGCTTTGCGCCTACGCGCGGAAATCCTGCTAAATGAAATGTTGTCATAATTAATCCTTCTATTGTCTTATTCAGTTTAGACGTCTAAACGTCTGTTCGTTTATAGAATGCAACAGAAAAGAAAATTACACAACTTCATAATTTTCAGGTTTTAGATGAATTTTATTAATAAATCTGTATTATTTTAACGAATGAAAGTGGAGAGAGGGAAAACAGACAAAAAAATAACCGCACTTCTAAAGCGCGGTTATATAGAATTCTGAACGGTTTAGTTGAGATTATTCAACACCAACCATTACAGAAGTTGCTTTGATAATCGCATATGCTTCTTTACCAACTGTTAAACCTAATTCTTTTACTGCATCGATAGAGATAGTAGAAGAAATTACGTTACCGTTACCGATATCAATGTGTACGATTGCGTTCACAGAACCAGTTTCGATTGATTTTACAGTACCTTTAAGTTGGTTTCTTGCACTAATTTTCATCAAGTATTTCCTTATGTTTGAGTTAAAAAGAGTAGACATTATATAGGTAAATATATAATTTGAAAATACTACTTAAGGGGGGATAAACCTTTTAAGATTTGTTCGGCATTTTCTTTGCTTAACGTATAACTGTAATTAATCCATTTGACTATAATTTAAGTAAAAAATAACCGCACTTTATCGTGCGGTTACGTTATTTTATAAGCATTTAGCTGGTTTTGGCAGACCCGCCAATTTGGTTGCTTGTTTAGCTGGTCCGTCAGGGAAGAGTCGTTGCAAATAGCGGCTATTACCTTTGTCTGCGCCTAATTTTTCTGACATTGCTTTTACCAGCATTCGAATCGCAGGGGAGGTGTTATATTCCTTATAGAAATCACGCACAAAATAAATTACTTCCCAGTGAGCTTCGGTCAGTTCTACATCTTCTAGCTGAGCAATGTGTTTTGCTACATTCTCATTCCAATCAGCAATATTAAGTAAATAGCCAAAGGCGTCGGTTTCGATTTGTTTTCCTTGTACGGTAATCATATTAATTCACTTCTTTAAAACTGATCATTTCGTTATCGGCGTAGTCAGACGTATCTTCATCATCAAATTTCATTGGTTCGATACGTTCTTCATCAAATGCAGTATCACCTTCAATGCCATCAAGTGATTGACCATGTTTAATGCCTTTGAAATCGAAGAGTTTCGGGTCACATAAGTGTGACAACGTAATATTTTGCATTGCACTAAACATGGTTTCTAGGCGACCTGGATATTGACGATCCCAAGTATTCAGCATTTCTTTCACTACTTGACGTTGTAAATTAGGTTGAGAACCACATAAATTACAAGGGATAATTGGGAATTCTTTGGCTACGGCATATTTTTCAATATCTTTTTCTTTACAATAAGCCAATGGACGAATCACGATTTGCTTGCCGTCATCTGAAATTAATTTCGGTGGCATAGATTTTAGTTTCCCTCCGTAGAACATATTCAGAAACAGGGTAGCCAGCATATCATCACGATGGTGTCCAAGTGCAATTTTTGTTGCACCAAGTTCGGTTGCCGTACGGTATAAAATACCACGGCGTAGGCGAGAGCAGAGAGAGCACGTTGTTTTGCCTTCTGGAATTTTCTCTTTCACGATGCCATAAGTATTTTCTTCAACGATTTTATAATCCACACCAATACTTTGCAGATATTCAGGTAAAACATGCTCAGGAAAACCAGGCTGTTTTTGGTCTAAATTGACGGCTACGATATCAAATTTAATCGGAGCACTTTGTTGTAAATTCAACAAAATATCAAGCAGTGTATAGCTGTCTTTACCACCAGAAAGACAAACCATTACTTTATCACCATCTTCAATCATGCCAAAATCAGCAATTGCGTTGCCAACATTACGGCGAAGACGTTTTTGCAATTTATTGAAATTATAAGTCTGTTTTTTATCTTGGTTTTGTTCTGTCATATTGATTTACTTTAGCTAATAAAAAAGCCCTGAATAACTTCAGAGCTTATAAATTCTGTGGTGCCTAGGGTCAGTTTCTTTCTATATTGATTTTGAAAGAAATTTTTGACTTTTGGCGTAATTATGGCGTAGTTGCTCTAAATCGGATTGAATAAAATATCCTTGTTTAGAGCATTATATCATAGAAGTGAGTTGTGCCAATGGTGGGAAATTTGAAAGGTTATTTGATGCGTTTGGCATTAATTCGACACCAACGAATAACTTCGCCCGCTATCCATCTCGGGTGTGATTTTTCTTTTAATCTTACACCTTTTGGAAAACTTGGTTGTTTTACGATAAAGTTCGCAGTGTGTTGATATGGGCAACCAACGAGAGCAGCCACATAATCAAGCGGGATTAAGTTCTGGCTTTTCTCTGTAAAAGCTGATACTGCCATAATCTTAATTGCCTCTGACATTTCTTTTTGTGTTTTGTCTGGTAATTCCATTATTAAGCTCCAATAAAACCGCTATTTGTTTGATTTGAATCTAGCTACTTGCACTTCATTTACAGCCTTGTAAACTCTGTATCTTTGCGAAATCGGGATTTTAAATTCTCCAGGATAAATTTTAAAATACGGGTATCCATTTCCGATCCAAATTCTAGTTTTATTGTTTTTGTTATCCACGGTGCAACTATTTGTGATCCAATCGAAAGGATTGTTCTCTAGACTGTATATTAATTCTTTCCACGGGCTGACAGGTTCCCGTTTTAGCAATTTGCAAATAAATAATGGTGTTTTGTTCATTTTTTACTCCAATAAAAAACCGCCCATAAGAGCGGTTATAGTGAATTATTTTTAGTTAGCCGATAAACGATATAGCAAATGTTCAAAATCGGCTTGGTGGGATTGTTTAAGCGGTTCTATTAGCTTTCTCGCTAGTGGTAACGATTTATCATAGAAACGCTTGTATTCTGTGTGATGTCCGTAAACTGTCGGACTAAAAGACGATCCGATTGTTTCTAACGGTTTAATCAATCTTCCAAGCAACCAATTCATCTGTCCGTGCGAGAATAACAAAAGAGTGATGTTTGAGATTTCTTCTTTCGTTAATTCAAATTTGAATTTTTCTTCCGATGGTGGAAGTGCGATAGGCTGTAAGCTCATAATAAACGCCATTGCATTTCCGAATTGGTCTTGTGGTAATTGGTCGTATTTCGCAACCTTGAACGCTTGTTTTAATTGGCGGTAGATTTCTTGCCAGTGTAAACCTGTTCTATGGTGTGCTTGTTGTACCGCTGATTGGATCGCCTGTTGTTGTTCTGGCGTAATTGTATTTGGTAAAAGTGCGGTCGATTTCTTGTGTAGATTTAAGAACGCACGTAATACTATTAAGTGGAATTTAGGACTAATCCACATCGCATAGGCAAGCATTAATTCTTCGCAAGCATAAGTTCCGCCTTGCGCCCCTCTAATAACTTTTAAAGCGATGTTGGAATTCTCACATCGCTCAATTTCTGCGGTGAGATCTTTTGTTGTGTCAAGACGAGTAAATCTTCTTGGACTATGTTTTTCCAAACCGCCACTAGCTTGATGAAGATCGTTTAAAGAAAATAGGTTTTCGTATGAGCGAATTGATGTATTAAGAATTGCTAAGTTTGACATTTTATGCCTCTGATGATTTAAGTTAAGCAATCCGATCATTAAGTAGGTGATCGGGGTTCAACTTACCGCATCAGACGGCGGAGCTTATTCAAATGTCTTGTATATCGCTCTCTCGCCCCGATCATTGGAAATGACCAGATCTGGTCATTTAAATTTTAGGCATAAAAAAACCGCTATGCTATCGGGTGCGGAGAACCGCTGATGTTGTAAGTACGGTAATCCTATTCCCGATTGAGTAGGTTGTCAATATCTATATTTGGTAAAATAAAAAAAAGCACTCTTTTTTCTGTGTAGTCAATTTGTTCAAATTCATGGAGTTCATTAATATTATATATTTCTGTAACCAATTCCTCTTTCCCTTCTGATACGATTTGCTTTTCCAGTGTAATTTTTTCTATAAATTTCTTTCCTTTTAATTCCTCCAGATTATCTAAACTCCATAATATTGAGCGTTCAGTATCGATTAGATTTTTACAAAAGAATTTAGGATCAAAATCCAGCTTTTCTACGCCAGAAAAACAATCAATGAAATCCCTTGCATATTTAGCTCTAGCATTTAACTTTAATGCTCGCTTTTCTTCTAAAGAAAGAATATCTTTACTATGTTTAAAATTATCATTAACTAACTCACTAGCAAGAAATGATATTTTCTCTTTTTTTATAAAATCATATCTAGATAAAGCATTTTCTATTCTTGACTTTAATCGCTCTTCAAATTTAATAGTTTCTTTAGGAGCAGAGGGGATAGCTATTTGATCTTTGAATACTTCAATTTCTTCTTTTTGTTTAATTTCACCATTATCATTCTTGGAAAAATAAGAAAATAACTTTTTAAACATACAGACACCTCAATTCAGATACAAAAAACCACTTAATTGTGGCCACCGACTTTTCTATTGAAAGTAGAAAGTTATCTTAATCCGAAATTAAGAGGTGTCAATGTAAATCAATTCTTTTCAATATCTTATCCAATCACCCAGCAAAACGCTTTCCACGCCACGCCAAAGAATAATCCAGCAGTTGCACCAACTAAGACGATGCCGACTAACCAAGATATGAATAGTGACAGCCATATAATAAAGTCTTTCATATTTACTCCAACATACCTTTCATAAAATCAATCCATTTTTGAGCATCTTCTCTTGTGCGATAGCATTGAGCATTTTCAGCCAACCCGACATCGCTATCGTCATCTTCATCATAGCATCTGGTGAATTGAACCCCGTATTCATTAATATAATAATATCCATCGCCACTTTTAGGCTTAAACGGCTTAGGTAAATCCTCAATGCTAATCTGTTTCTTTGGTTCTTCATACATCCCGATTATGTCGTATTCATTGGTGCAATATGCCGAAATACCTTCCACTCCCCATGACGTTCCATTAACATATTTTCCCTCAAATCTATAACCAAATAACGGATATTTTTCATCTTCTTCTTCTAGATTTTCGATCTCGTCAAGCAAATTGTATTTAACAAATGCTTTTTCTCCATTTCTTAGCATCACAGGCTCGCCATTCAAGGCGGCTTTTAAGTCAAATTCTTTCATTTTATTTCTTCCTTTTAAAATACATCTCTAAGAATCTGTAATGCACTTTCTGCATTATTGTATTTTTCAATTGCATCATTTTTAGAATTTGTCATCATTTCTATTCTTTCTCCAGGGAGATTTAAATGCACTTCGTAATCATCATTAAATTGCCATAATTCCAGGGTGATACTTTAAAATTTGCTAATTTGTAAACATCGGTTCATGATTCAATCCTCCATAAAAATATTTTCTTGGCGACCTAGGATTTTTGTAACTAATCGCACTAAATGAAATCTAAACTTACTATCTGTTTGGTAAATTCTTGTAAATCCGTAATTTTTTCTGTATGTAACGGCGTATTTCTTTTCCAGTTTAAAACTAACCATGTTTAGCACCTCTAAAACAAAAGGCGCTCACTTGGAACGCCTATTGGATTTGTTAAATATTGATTTACTGCTTAAGATTAACCACCGGTAACACATCAACCAGTGGTCTTGCTGTGTTGTAATCTTGTTGTGCATTAAATTGACTGTTGGCCCACTCAATAAAATTATTTACGTAGTTTTTAACTACCTCAGGATAGTTTGCAGATTCAGCCGTTCGGATAATGTCATTTCGCAACTGAGAACAAAACATAAGCCAACTATATTTAGCGTCATCTAATGCCAGAGTAACAGCCGATGGGTCGCCACTATTCATTCGCACATAAAAATAACACACAAAAATATCTACAAATCTTGAGTATGGGATATTGATATTAATCTCATTCATCTTTAACTCCTAAGATTCTACTTTTCGCCACTTCGATTAACAATTTGTATTCATTTTTTGTTTTATCATCATGTACTGCGGCAGATTTTTCTAAAAACTCATCAACCGAGCCAGTAAAACAGCCACGTGTTACAATCAACCCATCTTTACCATTAAAGACAGTTAGTGTACCGTTTTCAGAACCTACATTACTTGCCAAAAAAATCATTTTTCGCTCAGGAATCACCGCGCAAGATCTCACCTGAGCGTCACCGTACACCCGAGCGTCACCGTACACCCGAGCGTCACCGTACACCCGAGCGTTACCGTACACCCG
>CAJLFU010000052.1 GCA_905205995.1 uncultured Haemophilus sp.
CAGGGGATTCATTATGAGGTGCTTTATGTTTTCGACTGTGATTACTGCTGCTGTTTTATATATTGCTACAGCAGTAGATTTGTTGGTAATACTATTAATATTTTTTGCTAGAGCAAATACTAGAAAAGAATATCGAGATATTTATATCGGACAATATTTAGGTTCTGTAATTTTAATATTAGTTAGTTTATTTCTAGCTTTTGTTTTGAATTATGTTCCGGAAAAATGGGTGTTGGGTTTATTAGGTTTAATACCGATTTACTTAGGTATTAAAGTTGCTATTTACGACGATTGTGAGGGCGAAAAAAGAGCTAAAAAAGAATTGGATGAAAAAGGGTTGTCAAAATTAGTCGGTATTGTTGCTTTGGTTACAGTTGCTAGTTGTGGTGCAGATAATATTGGACTTTTTGTTCCTTACTTTGTGACTTTAGATCTTGTCGACTTATTAGTTACTCTTCTTGTATTTTTAATATTGATTTTTGTTTTAGTATATACAGCACAAAGATTGGCTAATATTTCAGGTGTTGGTGAAATTGTAGAGAAGTTTAGTCGTTGGATAATGGCTGTTATTTATATTGGTTTAGGGTTATTTATTATTATTGAAAATAATACAATTCAAACAATAATATCAATAATATGAATGATACGGGCATTTGAGTATCTGACAAACCTTCGGCTTGCTTCTTCAATACAAGATACAACCCTGTCCGCCCAATAAAGCCATATCCGAAAGCATCTTCATGCAGAATTAAGCCAAACCATGAATAAGTTTTTCACCCACCCCATGCGGCCGTTTTTCGTCGGTGCGGCGGTGCTTGCCATACTCGGCGCGTTGGTGTTTTTCATCAGCTCCGGTGCCGTCATTTTGAAATGAAACCAAATCAAAGCCGATTGAACCATCGTCCACTTGGGTACGACCATCACGTCCGCCGGTTGCTGTTGCTGATGTTTTGTAGAAAATTTTCATGATATTGTCCTCAATTCAATATTGGTTAAATGTTTTGGCGTACTGCCGTTGAAAGTGAGTTCATTATATTGAACGGCAATATGAAGTGTTATATGATTTATCCAAATTACTTGCCTATTCCTACAAAATAATGTTCTCAACTGAAACGATAGAACGCTTATTAAAAGTTATTCCACATAACGAAACCTATTCATCTCCAATTAAAGGCTTGGTGATTCGCCATGCCGATCAGCCGTTTTGCTACGAGGGTATTATTCAAGAACCGAGCATTTGCATCGTGTTAAGTGGGGAACGTGAAATACAACTAGGCGAACAATGCTACCGTTTTGACAATCAACACTTTATGTTCTGCCCTGTCAATGTGCCGATGCGCGGCGAAATTAAATATGCCGAGCCGAAAAAGCCGTTTTTAGTGATGTCGATGAAAATTGATATTGAGAGCGTTAGCAAGATTTTATTAGCAAATCCAAACCTTGCAGATGCTCTTCAACCGGGCGACGAAGGTTTTGCACAATGGCATTTGGATGAATCTCTCAAAAATGCTGTTGAACGCTTATTATTCTTGCACGAAAATCCAAAAGATATTGGGTTTCTTGCACCGCTTATCCAACAAGAAATATATTATCGACTCCTTACAGGCGAACAAGGTGGCAAATTTAAAGCCATGGTAAGCAATGGATCTCACACCAAAAAAATCGCCCAAGCCACTTACTATCTGCAACAACATTTTAGTGAAACCATCACCGTGGAAACCTTGGCAAATTTAAGTGGTATGTCATTATCTGGCTTTCATAGCCATTTCAAGAAGATAACCAGCCTTTCACCGCTGCAATATCAAAAATCCTTACGTTTGATGGAAGCCAGACGCCTAATTGCTCAAGAAGGAAGAGCTATAACCGAAACCGCTTACCAAGTCGGCTACGAGTCACCTAGCCAATTCAGCCGTGAATACAAACGGTATTTCGGGCATGCGCCCAAGGGGGATATTAAATAGATGGGGCTTAAAGATAGGTTTAAAAACACCTAAAAATTTGACCGCACTTTATGATGAAAAAAATCTGAAACGTTAATTTCAGACGTTTTTTATTTAACCAAGATTTTGTGAAAAACATTAAAAATGAGATAATTCTCAAACCTTTTAAGAGGCTTTATTGATAAAAATATTTGGAGAAAGCATGGAACATAAACTTGAGGATATCATTGCGATTTTTAATCAATGTTTTGAAGAAGAATATAATACGCGATTGGTTAAAGGAGGGGATGAGCCGATTTACATTCCTGCAAATGATGAGGTGCCTTATAACGCCATTTACTTTGCGAGAGGCTTTTATAGCAGTGCATTACATGAAATTGCCCATTGGTTGGTGGCGGGGAAAGAGCGTCGTAAATTAGAAGATTTTGGCTATTGGTATGAGCCGGATGGTCGTTCTGAAGAACGTCAGCGTGATTTTGAAAAGGTTGAAGTGAAACCTCAAGCGTTGGAATGGATTTTAGCGACTGCGGCGGGGTTTCGTTATTTTGCCAGTGCGGATAATTTGAATGGCAATCCAGGAGATACGCAACCATTTAAGCAAGCGGTGTATGAGCAAGTGAAAACCTATGCAGAAAAAGGCTTACCAAAACGTGCCGAAACCTTGCGTCATGCATTGGCTCAATTTTATGGTACAGAAGATCGAATTGATTTAGCGAAATTTGATGTTACTCGCATCTAAAGTGCGGTCATTTTTAGGCAGATTTTGCGTCTGTCAATTTTCCTTAAAATCGGCTAAAATAGGCCGATTTTATTTTTGGCTTTAACTTTATAAAAATATGAAAGATTCTATTATTGCAAAACTTGAAAGTTTAAAAGAACGTTATGAAGAATTAGAGGCATTGCTAGGCGATGCGTCGGTGATTTCAGATCAGGATAAATTCCGTGCGTATTCTAAAGAATATTCACAACTTGAAGATGTGGTGAAATGTTTTAATCGTTGGAATCAGCTTAATTCTAACATTGCTGAAGCAGAGTTGATGTTAGATGATCCTGAAATGAAAGAAATGGCAGAAATGGAAATTGAAGAATCCAAAGCCGAAATTGAAGAAGTGGAGCAACAACTTCAAATTCTTTTATTACCAAAAGATCCAAATGATGAATATAACTGCTATTTAGAAATTCGTGCGGGTACTGGTGGTGATGAAGCGGGTATCTTTGCTGGCGATTTATTCCGTATGTACAGCCGTTATGCAGAAAGTAAACGCTGGCGTGTTGAAATGCTCAGCGCAAATGAAAGCGAGCAGGGTGGTTATAAAGAAGTCATCGTCAAAGTAAGCGGTGATGGCGTGTATGGTCAGTTAAAATTTGAATCAGGCGGCCATCGTGTACAGCGTGTACCAAAAACAGAAAGCCAAGGTCGTATTCATACCTCCGCTTGTACCGTTGCGGTTATGCCAGAGTTACCTGAATCTGAAATGCCGGAAATCAATCCAGCAGATTTACGTATTGATACCTATCGTTCATCTGGTGCAGGTGGTCAGCACGTTAATACAACAGACTCTGCGGTACGTATTACCCACATTCCAACAGGTATTGTGGTGGAATGTCAGGATGAGCGTTCACAACATAAAAATAAAGCTAAAGCGATGTCTGTATTGGCTTCACGTATTGTGCAAGCCGAGCAAGAGCGTCAAGCAGCAGAGCAAGCGGATACCCGCCGTAACTTATTAGGTTCAGGCGACCGTTCCGATAAAATTCGTACTTATAACTACCCACAAGGTCGTGTAACAGATCACCGTATCAACTTAACGCTCTATCGCTTAGATGAAGTGATGAACGGCAAAATTGACGAACTTATTCAACCGATTATTACTGAATATCAAGCAGATCAATTAGCGGCGCTATCTGAGAGTAATTAATGACCTATCAACAATGGCTTGCCGATGCTGCGCAAGCCTTAAATCAGGTAAATCCGACAGAGAATGGCAAAGTTGATGCGTTAGTGCTATTGCAACACGCAACGGGCAAATCGAGAACGCAAATTTTAGCTTTCGATGAAACGGAAATTGATGAAAAAGTGCGGTTAAAATTGACCGCACTTTTAGATCGTCGTTTAAAAGGCGAACCCATCGCTTATATCCTTGGTGAAAAAGAATTTTGGTCCTTGCCTTTAAATGTGTCTGAAGGAACATTAATCCCTCGTCCCGATACTGAAATTCTCGTAGAAAAAGCATTACAAATTGCGTTAGAAAAACTGGAAGAAAATCCACCGCACTTTCGTATTCTTGATCTTGGCACTGGCACCGGCGCCATTGCGTTGGCGTTGGCTTCTGAGCTTTCTCCTGTTTGTCAAAAAAAGCATATTCAATTGGATGTCATCGGTGTGGATTTAATGCCTGAAGTCGTCAAATTAGCGCAATCCAATGCAGAAAAAAATCAGCTCAAGGTGCAATTTTTACAGAGTCGTTGGTTTGAACATGTTGAAGGGCAGTTTGATATTATCGTTAGTAATCCGCCTTATATTGATGAAACCGATGAGCATCTTTTCCAAGGTGATGTGCGTTTCGAGCCTCGTTCGGCGTTGGTGGCGGGTGAAAACGGTTTAGCTGATTTACGTCATCTTATTGAGTATGCGCCAGTACATTTAAATGATGATGGTTATTTATTGTTAGAGCACGGCTGGAAACAGGGCGAAGAAGTGCGGTCAATTTTCTGGCAAAATCATTGGCAAGGGGTTGCAACCATACGGGATTATGGCGACAATGAGCGCGTAACGTTGGGATATTGGAAGCGGTAATGAAATACGATCAAAAAGCCTTATATGCTGAACTGACTCATTTTTATCTGAGCATTTGTGAGAAAGAGCAACTTGATGAGCCTCGTATAAGAGGGCTCGTTGGAAGCTTAGTGCGTAAAGCTCGCCAAGCTATTCCAGAAGAATGGGATGATAAAGCTAAGATTCATCAATTATTGCAGATCTTTTATGGCGATTGGGGTTTTCATTGCGACGCGGATAATTATTTCTATGCCCGTAATTTATACCTTCCGTATATTTTAGAAGAACGTGAAGGCATGCCGGTGAGTCTTGGTGCCTTAATCCTTTATTTAGCTGCAAGTTTAAAATTGCCGATTTATCCCGTGAATTTCCCGACTCAACTGATTTTACGTGCAGAAGTAGATGGTGAAGTGGCCTTTATTGATCCCTGGAGTGGAAAATATATTTCAGTGGATGAATTGAAAAAACTCTATGAAGGTGCCTTTGGTTTTGGCGCTCAAATTCAACCTGAGGATTTAGCCCGAGCAGATATTCCGATGCTGACCGCACGTTTCCGTCAGCTCGCCAAGAATGCCTTAATTCGTGAAGAACAAAACGATTTGGCTTTTAATTATATCCAATTCTTGTTAGCGGGAAGAAAAGATCCTTACGATATTCGCGATCGTGGCTTAGTGTTGGCGCAAATGGGCGCTTATCCTTCTGCCATTGAGGATTTGGAATATTTTGTGGATCAATGTCCAAATGATCCCACTTCTTCTCTGTTAAAAACTCAACTTTTAGAACTAAAAGGCGAAGCATTGAAAGATGCCAATGCCATCCATTAAAAAGGAAATATTATGCAAAATAAAATTGTAAAAATTGGCAATATTGATGTCGCAAATGACAAACCCTTTGTGCTTTTCGGCGGGATGAACGTGCTTGAAAGTCGCGATATGGCGATGCAAGTTTGTGAAGCTTACGTGAAAGTGACCGAAAAGTTGGGCGTTCCTTATGTTTTTAAGGCATCTTTCGATAAAGCTAACCGTTCTTCAATTCATTCTTACCGTGGTCCAGGCATGGAAGAAGGTTTAAAAATTTTCCAAGAGTTAAAAGAAACCTTTGGTGTGAAAGTGATTACCGATGTGCACGAAATCTATCAATGTCAGCCTGTTGCTGATGTGGTGGATGTGATTCAGTTACCGGCATTCTTGGCTCGTCAAACTGATTTAGTCGAAGCCATGGCAAAAACCGGTGCGGTAATTAACGTGAAAAAACCACAATTCTTAAGCCCAGGTCAAATGGGTAATATCGTCGATAAGTTTGAAGAATGTGGTAACGATAAAATTATCCTTTGTGATCGTGGTTCAAACTTCGGTTACGATAATTTAGTGGTGGATATGTTAGGCTTCGGTGTAATGAAAAAAGTGTCTAAAGGCAGCCCAGTCATTTTTGATGTGACTCATTCATTACAATGTCGTGATCCGTTTGGTGCCGCTTCAGGCGGTCGTCGTGAACAAGTGACCGAATTAGCCCGTTCTGGTTTAGCAATTGGCATTGCAGGCTTATTCTTAGAAGCTCACCCAAATCCAAATCAGGCAAAATGTGATGGCCCTTCTGCATTGCCACTTTCGGCATTAGAAGGTTTTGTCTCACAGATGAAAGCCATTGATGATTTAGTGAAGTCTTTCCCTGAATTGGATACGTCGATTTAATAGAGAAGTGCGGTTGAAAACAGTGTTGTTTTTGACCGCACTTTTGTTCTGTAAAAGGAGATAACAATGAATATCGTATTTTTAGACAGCACCGCAATTCCAAAACATATTCCTATTCCTCGTCCAAGCTTTCCGCATAACTGGGTAGAGTATGAATATACTTCTGCGGAGCAAACCATTGAGCGAGCAAAAGACGCAGATATTATTATCACCAATAAAGTGATTTTAAGCCGTGAGGTGTTGCAACAACTACCTAAATTAAAATTGATTGCTCTCACCGCAACAGGCACCAATAACGTGGATTTAGACGCGGCAAAAGAATTGGGCGTGACGGTTAAAAATGTGATGGGTTATTCTGCCACGACCGTACCTGAGCATGTGTTGGGGATGATTTTTGCGTTAAAACACAGCTTGGCTGGCTGGCAGCGCGATCAAATCACTGGAAAATGGACTGAGAGTAAACAGTTCTGCTACTTTGATTATCCCATTACAGATGTTAAAGGTTCAACGTTAGGCGTGTTTGGAAAAGGCTGTTTAGGTACAGAAGTAGGGCGTTTAGCAGAACTTTTAGGCATGAAAGTCCTTTATGCTGAACATCGAAATGCGACAACTTGTCGTGAAGGTTACACGCCTTTTGAAGAGGTGCTAAAACAGGCCGATATTCTGACATTGCATTGTGCATTGACTGAAACAACTAAAAATTTAATCAATCAAGAAACCTTGTCACTTTGTAAGAAAGGGGCGTATTTAATCAATACGGGTCGTGGTCCATTGATTGACGAGCAAGCAGTTTGTGACGCATTAAAATCAGGACAATTAGGTGGTGCCGCATTAGATGTGTTAGTGAAAGAACCACCAGAGAAAAACAATCCACTGATTGAATTAGCGAAAACGATGCCGAATTTAATTATCACACCTCATATTGCTTGGGCGAGTGATAGTGCGGTAACCACGCTAATGAAAAAAGTGACGCAAAATATCGAAGATTTCGTTCAACAATTAAATCAAAAATAATGAATTTACCTATTTCTTTATACGTCGCCCTGCGATATTGGCGTGCAAAAAGCGCCGATCGTTTTGGGCGACTTGTTGCTAATTTGGCAAGCTTTGGCATCGTACTGGGTGTGATGGCATTGATTATTGTGCTTTCTGTCATGAATGGATTAGAAGGCCATCAAAAACAACAGGTGCTTTCGAGCATTCCACACGCGATTGTTAGTCAAGATGCGCCTATTTCGGCAGAAAATCCGCTTGAAAATACACCGCACTTTGTGCAAAAAGCCGTGCCGATTAATACCACAAATGTTGTGTTTCAAACGGCAAAAGGTGTGAGCGCAGGACAAGTGATTGGTATTCAGTCTTTTTCAGATGATCCTTTATTAGAAGGCATCGATCCTAGTCAATTTAATCAGCTTTTACCGCAAGGTGAGTTTAAGTTGATTATTGGCGATAAATTGGCGCAAAAATTAGGCTTAGCAGTGGGCGATAAGGTTCGTTTAATGATTACGGAAAACAGCCAATACACCCCGTTTGGTCGTGTGCCGATGCAGCGTTTATTTACGGTGAGCGAGCTTTACTATGATTATGGCGAAGCGTCAGGCTATGAAGTTTTTGCTAATTTAGCCGATATTGGTCGCTTAATGCGTATTCAGCCAGGCGAAGCTCAAGGTTATCGTTTATTCCTGGATGATCCTTTCCAAATCACAGAATTGCCAACCTATTTCAAAGAGAGTCATATCAGCGATTGGCGTGTCCAAAAAGGGGAGTTTTTCCAAGCGGTTCGTATGGAAAAAAATATGATGGGCTTGTTGATTAGTTTAATTATCGTTGTTGCGATTTCCAATATCGTGACCTCATTAAGTTTAATGGTGGTGGATAAACAAGGGGAAATCGCCATTTTGCAAACGCAAGGTGTGACTAAATCACAAGTGCGTTCGATCTTTATTTATCAAGGTTTATTAGTGGGGCTAGTGGGCACATTGATTGGTGCTGTACTGGGCGTATTAATCACCTTAAACCTTGGGGCAATTTTAAGTGCGGTCAATCCGAACGGTGTTTTCTTGCCAACATCCATTGAGCCCGTGCAAGTCATTATTGTGATTGCCTTTTCTTTATTATTATCTTTATTATCAACTGTTTATCCAGCTTATCGTGCGGCGAAAACTGAGCCGGCGGAAGCATTACGTTATGAGTAAAATATGAATAACTACTTATTAGAATGCCAAAATATTAATAAATTTTACCAAGAAGGCGAGAACCAAACCCAAGTATTAAAAGGTGTAAGCTTTGCCATGAAACCACAAGAATTAGTGGCAATTGTGGGGAGTTCAGGTTCGGGAAAAAGTACTTTATTACACACCTTAGGTGGCTTAGATCAGCCAAGTAGTGGGGAGGTGTTTATTAAAGGACAATCTTTGCAAAAAGCGTCTGAAAGTGAATTGGCTAAATTACGTAACCAAAATCTAGGTTTCGTGTATCAATTTCACCATTTAATGGCGGATTTTACTGCGTTAGAAAATGTGATGATGCCGATGTTAATTGGTCGTCAGAATAAAACAGAAGCAAAAGATCGTGCTGAAAAAATATTGGACGCAGTTGGTTTAAGTCATCGAATTACTCACCGTCCATCTGCACTTTCTGGCGGTGAGCGTCAACGTGTTGCGATTGCTCGTGCATTGGTGAATAATCCCGCTCTTGTCTTGGCTGATGAACCAACTGGTAACTTGGATCATAAAACCACAGAAAGTATTTTTGAGTTGATTCAAACCTTGAATGCGGAACAAAACATTGCGTTTTTATTGGTGACACATGATATGTCATTAGCGCAAAAACTGTCTCGTTGCTTAACCATGCAAGACGGCATTTTGAAGGAAGGTGCATAATGAATACGCCTTTTTTCATTAGTTGGCGTTATCAACGGGGTAAGCAAAAGAATCCGTTGGTGGCGTTAATTTCAAAATTCTCTGCTATCGGTATCGCCCTTGGTGTGGCAGTATTGATTGTGGGATTAAGTGCGATGAATGGTTTTGAGCGTGAATTGAATTCACGTATTTTGGCTGTCGTGCCACATACGGAAATCACCGTTAATCCACATGCCAATGAAGCCACATTAAACCATTGGCAGAACCTTGCGGAACGTCTAAAAACAAACAAAAAAATTACCGCACTTTCACCTTTTGTGAGTTTTACTGCCTTAGTCGAAAATGGCAATAAACTTAAAGTTGTACAAGTGAAAGGGGTAGATAAACAAGCTGAAGATCAAGTGAGTTCCCTTGGTAAGTTTGTGGAAGGTGATGGCTGGCAGAAATTCGCAGAAGAAGGTGGATTGGTACTGGGCTCTGGTATTGCCAAAGAGTTAGATGTTAAAGCTGGCGATTGGGTGTCGTTATTGATTTCTCAACCGAATGGTGAAGATCAAATGGCTCAACCTAATCGTGAGCGTGTTCAAGTGACCGCTATTTTACGTTTAGATGGCCAGTTAGACCACAGTTATGCCTTACTGGCATTACCTCAAGCACAAGAATTAATGGGATATCGCGAAGATCAAATTACCGGTGTTGAATTGAAAGTTGATGATCCATTTAAAGTACAAGAAATGGATTATTCGATGCTGAATGATTATCCGCAACTGCTTTATATCCAAAACTGGGTGGCAAAATTTGGCTATATGTATCGTGATATTCAGCTTATCCGCACAGTGATGTATATTGCAATGGTGCTTGTGATTGGAGTGGCGTGTTTTAATATCGTTTCAACCTTAATTATGGCAGTAAAAGATAAGCAAGGTGATATTGCGATTATGCGAACCCTAGGGGCGAATAATGGCTTTATTAAACAAATCTTTATTTGGTATGGTTTACTTGCAGGGATGAAAGGGTGTCTGATTGGTATCGTATTGGGTGTCGTACTTGCACTGAATCTCACGCCGATTATTCAAGGCATCGAGACATTACTTGGTAAAAAATTGTTATCAGATGGCATCTATTTTGTTGATTTCTTGCCAAGTGAATTACATTGGTTCGATGTTGTATTGGTTCTCGTAGCTGCATTGGTATTGAGTTTACTCGCGAGTCTTTATCCAGCCAGTCGAGCCGCGAAGTTACAACCGGCTCAAGTATTGAGTAATCACTAATAAAAAATCAGGGATTAAGTATTTAATCCCTGATTTTTTATTATTCAACCGTTAATTATTATTGGTTTTCTTTATCTGTTTTTAATAAACCAGATGAACCTTCGGAATAATCGCGAGGCGGCTCTTCAGATTTACTTTCTGATGAGGCAGTCACTAGCTGTTGAGTAAATAAACCTTTATTGGCAGGCTTGTTACCGAGTAAAGCTTCAGAGGAAACCGCGTAATGACGATACAGTTTTTGATAATCACCAATTAAGGTTTTAAATAATTCGGCACTTTCAGCAAAATGTTTTTCAAGTTGTGCTTGTTGATCGCTTAACTGTGTTTTCACTTCTTTCAGTTCAGCTTCGGTCTGAACTTGTTTTTTAACTGAACCTTTCGTTAAACGTAATAATCCGTAGCCTAAAATTAGGCCAACCACAAGCCCAATCACAGCGGCTTGCCATATTTCTGGTGTCCATGATTGCATACATTACTCCTTATCTTGAATTCATTGTTTAGTTTAAAGGAAAAACAAAAAAGTTTCTTTGCGGTTGATCACATTTTGAAAAAGCTGTGCTTACACGGATGCAATAATCACGATCTCAACTTTCCAATCAGGATCTGCAAGTTTCGCTTCTACCGTTGCTCGGCTTGGTGGATTTTGACTATCGACCCATTCATCCCATGCTTGGTTGAGTTGAGCATAATCTGCCATATCAGCAAGGAAGATTTGCGTGGTAAGAATTTTACTTTTTTCAGAATCAATTTCAGCCAATAATTTATCGATCAGTGAAAGGACTTCTTTGGTTTGCTCGTAAGCATTTTGCTTAACGGTTTTTTCCGGTACTTGGCCTGCAAAATAGGCAGTATTGTTATGAATGACCACTTCAGAAAAGCGTTTGCTTGGTTGAATGCGTTGAATCGACATAATGGCTCCTTTTTGATGAAGATAATTCCATTCTAAAGGTGCTTTTAGACTTTGTAAATCAAGAAATTGTGAGATAAAATAATTGAGAATTTTTATCAACTAAAGAAAACTATGAAACTCCTGATTTCGAATCAATATGGCGCCATTGTCATGGCATTATTGCCTTTTGTTTATGGTATGTTATTAGCCTCACCTGTTTGGGCACATTTCTTTTTGCTTTTAGCTTGGTTCACCATGTATTTGCTGAGTTATCCAATGCTTAGTCTCTTTAAAGGCAAAAATATGGCGGAATATAAAAAGTGGACAATCATCTATGGTGTCGCCGCTTTTTTATTTGCGCTTCCTGCCATTTTTTATAACTGGCAAATTCTTTTCTTTATTGCCGCCATGTTTCCTTTTGTATTGGTGAGTATCTATTACACCAAGAAAAAAGATGAACGTAATCTTCTCAATGATTTAGCAGGTATTGCGATTTTTGCCCTTGCAGGTATGGGATCCTATTATTTTTCTGACCGCACTTTTGACGAAAAAATCTGGTGGGTAGCACTGTATCCAAGCTTATTCTTTATTGGCACGACGCTTTACGTCAAATCAATGATGCGTGAACGCAAAAATCCGATTTATCTTAAAGCCTCCATTATTTTTCATATACTTTGTGTGCTCGGTTGCTTGTTTACCCAACAATATGTCTTATCACTTGCTTTTGTGCCGGCGTTAATTCGTGCCATTTATTTACCAACCAAGAAACTTTCGGTTAAGCAAGTCGGTCTAATAGAATTCGGAACATCCGCCATTTTTTTGATTATTTTATTAATAGCGACATTATAAGATGAAGACATTAGCCAAACTTTTACTCCTCACTACGCTTACCTTAAGCAGTTCAGCATTTGCGATGAAAACCATTGATTTGGTCGATAAAGCGCAAATGACGGAGCAGCAAAAAATGGATCTGGCGCAAAAACTGGCTGAGAAACAAGATTGGAAAGCCGTTTTTGAAATTATGTATCCTTTAGCTTTGGAAGGTAATTTACAAGCACAAAGCAATTTAGGGATGCTTTATAATTTAGGTCGCGGAGTAGATGAAAATAAAGAGTTGGCTTATTGGTGGTTTAGCGAAGCCGCTGAGCGAGGTAGTATCAAAGCTATCAATAATTTGGCGGTCATGTATTTCAACGGCAATAACTATGTAAAACAAGATACCGCTCAAGCGATTAAATTATTTGAAACCAGTGCGACAAAAGATCCTGATGCCATGCTTACGCTAGGGGAAATTTATACCAATCAGAAAGAATTTACCAAAGCCTTTGAATGGTTCCAAAAAGCCGCGAATGCGGGCAGTAATGAGGGGCGATTCCGTTTGGCTCGTTTGTATGAAGAAGGGATTGGGACACAAGTCAATATTGGTTTGGCCAAATTGCTTTATTTGGAAATTATGAATACGGCGAAAAAGGATGAAATCAAAGAAATCGCCAGACAGCGATTACAACGTTTAAGCTTGTATTAAAAAAAAGTGCGGTTGATTTTGACCGCACTTTTTTATTTCACTTCCGCCCCTTTCAACCATCGTCTGATCCAACTGCGGTTTGGCATTAAGTTATGAATCAGATCTTCACTCATCGGTAAGGGCTCGCCATAAATTAAGGAAGCCAGTGTTTCCCCTAAAAATGGC
>CAJLFU010000053.1 GCA_905205995.1 uncultured Haemophilus sp.
TCTTGGTTAACCCAGCAGTGAGAACCAATGGTGGCTTGGATTTTTTTATTGTCATAAGTCACAGGAACGGTTTGATTAACTTTAAAATCGCCAATAGGTGAATTTAGGCTCACTTGGCTTAAATTGCCTTTCCATTGCTGAGAAGTGCGGTCAAAATTGCCGGTGATTTTTAAATCAGCTGCAACAGGTTCACCTTTTGATTTTAAGGTGAGCGTATGATGTTTTTCATCACCCGATGCATTCAAATCAATATTATGCAATTTGATGCTGTCGCCATAGCGGAAGTTTTCCGCTTTGACGTTAAGTTCACCTTTCACTTGCGGTTCACTCACAACATTACCTTTAATTAAGGCTTTGGATAAGTCTAACCCTTGGAAGTGCAAGCCTTGTACGGTTAAATCAGTATTAATGGTTGGCGCGGTAAGTTTGCCTAAGATCTGTGCTTTGCCGACCACGGAACCCGCTAAATCTTGCCACAGACCACGCAAGCTTGGTGCGTTGATATCTAAATCTAGGTTTGATTTATCACCTAATATACCTTTTGCCGCAATGCGGTTATCGCCATAGTTCAGCAATAAATCAGGAATGTTTAATAAGGTTTCATTACTTAAAAAGACACTTCCTTTCAAGTTTAATGGGCGAGAAGAGAGACTACCCGTTAAATCCACGGCTGGCACATCCACTTTCCAATGATTGGAATCAGCGGAACCTTTTGAGCTCACTTTGCCCGATAATACAGCTGGCATGGCAGGCACATAAGGGCGAATGTTCATTTTGTTTAAATCAGCGGTCACATCCCATTGCGCGCCATCTTTCCAGTTTGATGAACCCGTTAAACGTGCCGTACCATCTAGGGCAGCAAGTTTTAATTCGTTGATGGTAACTTCATAGAGTTTACCGTCTGCATTCAAATCAACATGGGTATGAGGAATATGATCCATACCGTCCACGCCACCGACAACCTCTGCGTGATAATTCAATAAATCGCCCGTGAGCTTAATATCAACATCGTTAATTTTTAGCGGTGCAAGGCTATCTGCAAAAGCGTATTGACCTTTTTTCGCTTTTAACTGCAGATTTAATGGCATTTTATCTTCAGCCAGTTTCACATCACCCGTTAAGGTCGCATCAAGCACCCCCTGGGTAGTTAACGAAAGTGCGGTCGTTTTTTTCAAGGAACCCGATAAATTGAGATCAACCTTGCTAGCAGGCAGAATAGTTTTGTCTTTTGATTTAAAGGCTTGGAGATCAGATTTTAATGTGAGATCAACCGGAAAATCTTCATTGAGCTGGAGTTGTCCTTGGCTAGAAAGTGTACCGAGAGAGCTGTCAATGTCGAGTTTTTGTAATTTCACTAAATGATCGGTGGCATCCGCTTGCAATTCTACTTTAGGCACGGTGATTTTTTGGGTTTCTTCGCCTTTTTCATTGAGCGATTGATATTGCCAGTTTGTACCCAAAACACTTGGAATGTGCATATCAAAAGGCAAGTTCACCGCATTTAAATTACCTAAAAAAGCGGGTGTGAGTGTTTGCTCAATTTGCGCCCAATCAACGGGTTTAGCAGGTGCTTTTTGCTCGGGCTGAGGGGAATTCGGTTGAGTTTGGGAGACCGTTGAGAAAAGCACATCTGAAAGTGTGGTGGGCTCAAGAGTAAGGCCTGATTCATTGTTTAAACTAACCGCACTTTGAAATGACGAAAACGTAATATTGCTTTGATCGAGTTTCATATCAAAGTCAGTAATCGTGACATTTTTCACTTGTACAGAAACCGGTAAATGGATTTTTTCCATTGGACCACTTTCCGTTTCTTTCTCTTCAGAAGGCGGCATAACACTAGTATCAATGGCAATTTTCGGCTGCGTTAGGCTGAGATCATCAACAATAATATCCCCCGAAAGTAAACGAGCTAAATTCAGTTGTAAGCGCGTTTTAGGAAGGGCCACATCTACGCCGGTTGTTTGAAAACGTAAATTTTCTAAGACTAAACCATCTTGTAAACCACCGCTGATTTGCTCAATAGATAAGCTATCGAGCATTTTATCGGCGAATTGAATAAGTGCACGTTGTCCACTATCAAAAGAAAGTGCTGTGACTAAGCCTAAAACAGGGACAAAAATGACCGCACTTCCGACACATAAAATTTTACGGCAGGTTTTTTTCTTTTTAACGGGTTGTGTCGTTTGGTTATCTGGTTGTTTTTCTTGTTCAGACATAGTCATACCCTAAATTTCAGCCCCTAAGCCAATGTAAAATTGAATGTTTTTGCTGTTATCTTTATCTCGAATTGGCGTTGCAATATCAAATTTGATGGCGCCAACTGGCGATGCCCAACGTACACCGAAACCTGCGCCGTAGCGTAACTCATTTGCTTTGTAAGCATCAGCGGCTAAACCTGTATCCGCAAATACGGCTCCCCACCAATTTGGGTAAACTTGATATTGATATTCAAGGCTACCTGTTACTAAGCGAGAACCACCGACAAGTTTTCCATCTTTATTTTTCGGTGAAATTTTCTTATAACCATAACCTCGCACGCTGCGATCACCCCCTGCAAAGAAACGTAATGCAGGTGGAATTTTACGAATATCCGCGGTATTTAAATAGCCAATTTCTGCGCGGGTAATAAAACGGTGATTTTCTGCATAAGTACGAATCCATGCGGTGGAAGCTTGAACTTTAAAGAAATTGGCTTCTGACATCCAAAGCTTATTCCCTAAATCGACCGTGATTTTTTGAGTATCTCCCCATGTTGGGAATTGACCGCCTTTTAAACGAGTCCGACTAAAGCCTCCGGTAGGATAAACAAGGAGCGTTTTATCGGTGAAATCAGCTTGCGTGAAGCTGTCGTAACGGACACGAAGACCCGCAAAATATTGCCAGCCTTCTTTATTATTCCAATAACGTAATGCAGCAAAAGTGAGCGCTTTGGTATCCGTATCGTTTTTATTTTCTTTTTCATAACCGGTTGAAAATTCATAATAATAATTTAATGGATTTTTCAACAATGGCATTTTATAGGTAGCTTCAAAGTTTTGTTTGGGCGCAGAAACGTAAAGATTTGTACGGAAACTATGACCTCGGCTATTAATCCAAGGTTTTATCCAACCAATTTGGACATGAGGGCCCGTATCGGTTGCAAAACCGACCCCAAGCTCCATTGAGTTTTTCTTACGTGGATAAAGTAACAGTTCGATATCCACTAATTTTTCTTCTTCGCGGACATGAGGCTGTAAAAGTACTGAGCTAAACCAGTTGGTAGAAGAAAAATCGTTAGTTAATTCAGATAAATCGCTGACTAAATAAGGATCGCCCGATTTAATGTTGAGCATATTTTGCAAATAGTCTTCGCGAATTTGGGAATGGTTAAATGTGATGTTGCCGTAATGATACCGCACGCCACTATCAAATAGCATACGCCACCATGCTTCATGGGTTTCAGGGCTGATTTCTAAACGAGAAATTTGGAATTTTCCGTCAAGATAACCGCGAGCAAGGGCAAGGTTTGAAATGCTACTTTTATAGTCATCGTATTTTTGATGCTCAACTATCTCGCCTTTTTTGGGTAAGTTTTTACGGAGTGCTGTGAAGTTTTCGTCTTCTGCGGCTTCGCCTGTAATTTCAACGTCTGTTCCAGCAATTTTGCTTGGCTCACCTGGAGTGACATTAGCAATGAGCAAATCTCGCTGACCTTTGCGTTTTTTCAATTCAAAGGTGACTGAAGAACCATAATAACCGAAGACTCGAAGGCCTTTATCGACAGCATCCGAAACCAATTGTTTATACCGATCTGAGCCGTCCATCTCACCTTTATCAATGAGTTTGACATTCATATCTGTGTTGCGAATGGCGCGTTCACCCTTGATTCCGCGGATCTCAATATCCACGGTTTGTTCTGCAAGGGCAGAAAAACTCATCCATCCAAGCAAAAGAGCGGTTATTTTTAACGAAATTTTTTTCATTTTATTACAAGCTAAACTTTAAGAAGATCCACATCAAACCGCCTTAGTTTACCCATAAAATAAGGGGATTACCAATGCAATTATGGATGGGATTTGAAATTGTTATGTGCTTTGAGCGTTAATACGACAATGCGATCAAAGAAAGAGTTTCCTTTGCTTTGAAAAAAATAGCGGTTTTTGTCTTTATTCAGACATTTAGCCAAAATGTAACTGGACCATCATTAGTCAGCGTTACTTGCATATCTGCCGCAAATTGTCCGCTGGCAACAGTGACTTTTTCTGCACATTTTTGCGAAAAATACTCATACAATTCATTAGCCAATGCTGGTGCGGCACCTTTTGAGAAACTAGGGCGTAAGCCTTTTTGTGTATCAGCGGCTAAAGTAAATTGGGATACCACAAGCACTTCACCACCGATTTGCTGCACGTTTAAATTCATTTTGTCATTTTCATCGCTGAAAATACGGTAATTTAAGACTTTCTCAGCGAGTTTATCCGCTTTGGCTTGGTCATCTTCTTTTTCCACGCCTAATAAAACCAATAATCCTTTGCCGATTTGTCCCACAATGTGACCTTCAACTTCCACTTTAGCCTGTGTCACACGTTGAATTAACGCAATCATTTTACTTCCTCTAAATTTGTTTGCTCCATTGACCGCTCTTCTGCAAGCACTGCGGCTAATTGTGCGCCGAATAACACCACTGTCCAACTGATTTGAATCCACAACAACATGATTGGCAACGTCGCCATGGCGCCATAAATTAATTGATAAGACGGGAAGGTGGTGATGTACCAAGTAAAAGCTTGTTTCCCTAAGGTAAAGAAAATTGCCGCAATTAATGCGCCTGCTGCAGAGTGTTTGATGCTGACTTTCTTATTTGGCACGACCATATAAATGAGTGTGAAAATAAACCAAGTAGAAAGAAATGGCACAAAGCTGAGGAGTTTTAAACCAAAAGAGAGCGTTTCCGATTGCTCGAACATAGCTTTGACATAGGAACTCGCCGCAATGCTGGTACCGATTAAAAGTGGACCGAGCGTTAAAATGAGCCAATAAATAGCAAATGAAGTAAAAATTGGGCGATTACTGGTATCTTGCCAAATGCCATTAAGCGTACGGTCGATGGAGTTAATGAGCATTAATGCGACTAAAATCAAACTCACAATCCCCACTGCGCTCATTTTTTTTGAATTATGGACGAATTCATCAATATATTGCCCCACAACATCGCTGGCGGAAGGGGCGAAATTGGTGAAGATGAATTCTTTCAATGCCCCAGTTACTTCGTTAAAAACGGGAAAGGCGGAAAAAATCGAAAACACCACCATAATTAATGGCACGATGGCGAGCATGGTGCTGTATGTGAGTGAACCGGCAGCTTGCGTTAATTTGTTTTCTTGAGAACGCTGCCAAAATAATGCGAGAAAAGACGTTAAGGTCATTAGAGCAAGCCTCCGCAACAATGTTTAAATTTCTTCCCTGAACCACAAACACAAGGTTGTTTATTACTTGGGAGTGGCACAGTGGGGTCAACAAAATACCAACGGCCATCGATTTTTACAAAAATAGAATGTTCGTGATGCACTTGCGGCTGTTCGCTACCTTGAAAATGCGCCTTAAATTCAACCGCACTTTGTATTTTGGTTAAGGTTTCTGTTTTGACAATATCTAAACCGAGCCATTGTGTTTCATCAGCCCAATCTTGCAGGGCTTTTTCATCTAATAACGGTTGTTGGCTTGGTACCGTGGTTTGCACAATATAGGGAATATTTTTGAGCACAAATGCAGAATAGCGGGAGCGCATAAGTTGTTCCGCTGTTTCTGGAAACATATTGCCTGAATGGAAGCGTCCGCAGCAATCTTCATAAGAAAGCGAAGATTGGCACGGACAAAGTGCGGTCGTTTTAGCCGACATTTTTGGCCGCCTGTTGTAAATTATGTAATTGTGAATTGATCGAACGTTTAAACGCAGGCGCTAATTCTTCAATGGCTAAGGCTTCTTCTAGTTCTGCAATGCTTGAAGGCGCGGAGAGTTGCGTATTTAGACGGCGAATTGTCCATTCAGGATAAGGTCGATGTTGCAAAATGAGTTCATCGCCTTGATGAATTTCACCTTCTTCGAGCACCCGGACATACCAACCTGTCCAACCTGACTGACGGATCACCTCTCTTGTATTCTCATTCTTGGTATTATGAGATAAACGTTCGCAAGGTTTACGCGGTTGAGACACCTCTAAAAGAGTCGTGCCAATTTTGTAGCGATCGCCTACACAAACATTATCTTCATGTAAGCCTGATACCACAAAGTTTTCACCGTAAATCGCACTGCCGTGGAAATCAAACTTTTCACCAAGTAGCTCGTTTAAAGCGGGGAAAGACACATCAGACATAAAAAACAAGGCTTTATCAACACCACCGTGATGAGCTTTTAAACCCACATCGTTACCTTCTGCACCTAGTGTGTGCACTTTTACCATCGATACCGGTTTTTTACGGATGGCACTTTCATATGAGCTACCATCAGGGAACGTTAAGGTTTCTATTAATCCTGTTTTAATAATAAGAATTTTTGCGTTTGACATCTATTTTTCCTACTTTGAGTTAGTTTTGAGAAATTATACCGTAAAATCACTTAAATTTTGACCGCACTTCGTTTTTTCCTTATCATTCGTCTTAAATAAAACCAACAAAACAAAGGAATCTTTATGCAATATTCTCTCGCGCGTACCGAACAAGGTCAAACCCTTGGTATTACCGCAAAAATGGCAAACCGTCATGGCCTGATCGCTGGGGCAACAGGGACGGGGAAAACCGTGACATTACGTAAAATGGCAGAGGCGTTCAGTGATGATGGCGTGCCGGTCTTTTTAGTGGATGTAAAAGGCGATTTGTCCGGTTTAGTAAAAGCGGGCACATTCAGTGGCAAAGTAGCAGAACGCATTGAGCAATTTGATTTAGGAGGCGAGAGTTATTTAAATGGCTATCCTGTGTCATTTTGGGATGTATTCGGTGAAACCGGCATTCCGCTTCGCACTACGATTTCTGAAATGGGGCCATTATTACTTTCCCGTTTATTAAATTTAAATGCAACCCAAGAAGGTTTATTAAACCTCGTATTCCGTGTGGCAGATGATAAAGGCTTGCTACTCATCGATTTAAAAGATTTACGCGCCATGCTTAAATTTGTGGCAGAGAACGCTAAATCGTTCCAAGTAGAATACGGCAACGTATCAGCTGCGAGTGTGGGTGCGATTCAACGTGCTTTACTGACCCTTGAAAATGAAGGGGCGACAAATCTTTTTGGTGAGCCAGCATTAAATCTTGAAGATTGGTTACAAACCCGTGATGGTCGTGGCGTGATCAATGTTTTAAATTCTGAAAAACTAATTAATTCCCCAAGAATGTATAGCGCATTCTTGCTTTGGTTAATGTCTGAATTATTTGAACAATTACCGGAAGTCGGCGATCCGGATAAACCAAAATTTGTGATGTTCTTCGATGAAGCACACTTACTCTTTGATGGCGCACCGAGTGTGTTGGTGGACAAAGTGGAACAAGTGGTTCGCTTGATTCGTTCTAAAGGTGTGGGGATTTATTTTGTGACCCAAAACCCATTAGATTTACCGGATACCGTGTTAGGGCAATTAGGTAACCGTGTCCAACATGCGTTACGTGCTTTCACGCCACGCGATCAAAAAGCAGTGAAATCTGCGGCAGAAACGTTCCGTTCAAACCCTACTGTCAATGTGGTTGAAACCATTTCAACTTTAGGTGTGGGCCAAGCATTGATTTCATTCTTAGATGAAAAAGGTATGCCTGCACCAGTTGAAGTGGCGTATGTTTACCCGCCGAAAAGCCAACTTGCACCGATTACTGAAGAAGAGCGTGCAGCGTGGGTGAAAGACGATGAGCTTTATGCCTTCTATAAAGATTATGTGGATAATGAGTCAGCTTTCGAAGTGTTAAATGCTCAAGCGGATTTAGCAGCAGTGCAACAAAAACAAGCTGAACAAGCGCAGCAAGAGGAAGAAAGCGGTTTATTTGGCAGCTTAAGCCGTATGATTTTTGGAACACAAAAACGCGGTGATAAACTTTCCCCAACAGAACAAATTGTGAATAGCGTGGCAAAATCAGTTGGTCGCAATATTCGTAATGAAGTGACCAAACAAATCATGCGTGGTATCTTAGGGGCATTGAAAAAATAACGAAAATTTGACCGAACTTTGCGGCAATAATGATAAAAAGGAGATTGTTATGTCTGATGTATTTCACTTAAACCTGACTAAAGCACAACTGAAAGGTGCCACATTAGCTATCGTGCCAGGTGATCCGGCACGTAGTGAACGTATCGCTAAAAAGCTTGAGAACCCAGAGTTTCTTGCAAGCACACGTGAATACACTTCTTGGTTGGGCTATTTAAATGGTCAACCGGTGGTGGTGTGCTCAACTGGTATTGGTGGCCCTTCTACGTCTATCTGTGTGGAAGAGCTGGCTCAGCTTGGTGTGCGTACATTCTTACGTATTGGTACAACAGGTGCGATTCAACCACACATTAATGTGGGTGATGTTCTTGTTACAACAGGTGCGGTTCGTCTTGATGGTGCAAGCCGTCATTTTGCTCCAATTGAATATCCAGCAGTGGCAAATTTTGAATGTACCACGGCACTTTTCAATGCGGCTAAAGAAAAAGGCATTGAGCCGTTTGTAGGTATTACCGCCTCATCTGATACTTTCTACCCTGGTCAAGAACGTTATGATACTTACAGCGGTAAAGTATATCGTGATTACCAAGGCTTGCTAAAACAATGGCAAGATCTCAATGTGATGAACTATGAGATGGAATCCGCGACGTTATTCACCATGTGTAACGCTCTTGGCTTACGAGCAGGTATGGTAGCTGGGGTGATTGTGAACCGTACACAACAAGAAATTCCAAATGAAGCCACCATGAAAGATACGGAAGATAAAGCAGTATCAGTCGTAGTGGAAGCAGCAAGAAAATTGTTAGCGTAAAACTCAGATAAAAAGAACCGCACTTTTTGGGAAGTGCGGTTTATTTTTTAACTGTTTTTTCGAGCAAAGGCAGCCGCTTCGGCGATTAATTTGTCATTAGGTCGAACCCCAGTGTAGAGCTCAAATTGTTCAACGGCTTGTAACACAATGACTTCCGCACCAGAAATGGTTTGTTTACCTTTCTGTTGAGCAAATTGGATAAACGGTGTTTCAGCTGGAATCGCCACCACATCAAAAGCGGTTTGAGCTTGTTGAATAAGATTTTCAGGAAAGGCGAGATCAAATGCTTCTTTTCCCCCCTTCATCCCAATTGGCGTAACGTTGACTAAAATGTCTGCCGATTGATTATCTAAAGATGGGATATATTCATAGCCATAAAGTGCGGCTAAATTTTTACCTGTTTTTTCATTTCGAGCAAAAATCTTCAGATGCTCAAATCCGCGGTTTTTAAAGGCCGCGACGACCGCTTTAGCCATACCACCACTGCCTCGTATAATCACTCGACTATTTTTATCTAATTGATATTCTTTGATAAGTTTAACAATGGCAATATAGTCGGTGTTGTAAGCACGAAGAAACCCTTGATCATTCACAATGGTGTTCACGGACTGAATGGCTTGTGCGGAAGGTGAAATTTCATCTAAAAATGGCATACAGCTTTCTTTAAATGGCATCGAAACGGCACAGCCTCGAATACCAAGTGCACGAATACCTTTGACTGCACTTTCAATATCCGTGGTAGTAAAGGCTTTATAGATAAAATTTAGCCCTAGTTTTTGATACAGATAGTTATGAAATGTTGTGCCAAAATTGCCCGGTCTGCCAGAAAGAGACATGCAAAGTTGGGTGTCTTTGTTAATCATATTTTGGTCTTAAATATTCAAATTTAAATCATCATCAATAAAATATTGATTCATTTCAAAGGCTGGCTTCGCCGCTTTGTCTTTAATTAAAAGGAGATTGGTAATGATATCTTAAAAAAGTTATAGGGTGTAATACTACACTAAATAGAAAAGTAAGAGCGAAAAGCGTTCCGATGCAAAATACACAATTTAAGAACAATAAACATACAACATTATCGGTAATAAATAATGTATTAGTTTCTACACCTTGAAGATCCCAGCTATCGATGTATGTCAAAAATATAAATGTTGCTACAAGAAGCAGTAATGATATGATGAAGACTAGTTTTCTCAGTATGGTTTTTATTATACTTTTCTCTATTGTAATACCAGAATCAATCATTTCACGTTCAGATAAATAAGTAAGCTTTGAAGTCAATACAGTATAAATAGCAAACAAAGGGGCTATTATCATTGATAAATTTGAAATTACTTCAGATTGAAAGGAGTATATATGAGAGTATACTCCATTCCCTTTTATTAAATACGTATCAATGAATACTTCAAAATCAGTTATTGGAATATTATTAAAAAAAATGACTATGAGAACAAACAATACTGATATAAAAACACTGCCATATACTAAAAAATCCTCATTTATCAAAATTTTTGGATACTTTTTTTCCTCTATCATATGTTTACCTTTCTTATAAATATTTTTAAATATTTATATCGTTATCGATAAGATATTGGTTTATTTCAATTTGGTCGGTATATATGATACTTTAATGAAGATACTGGGTGACGTATTACGCTAAACAGCACAAAAAGTGTAAAGAATGTCCCTGTATAAATTATATAAGTTAAGGATAGCAACCATATTACATTATCCCTAACAAATAATGTATTAGTTTTAGATTCTTCAAGATCCCAATTATATATGTATGTTAAAAACACACACATCGTTACAAGAAGCAGTGCTGATATAATAAAGCAAAATTTCATTAATATAGTTTTTTTTACACTTTTCTCTATTACCCGTCCACTATTAATAATTTCATTTTCCGACGAGTAAGTGAGCTTCAAAGTTAATGCTAGATAAATAGCAAACAGTGGAGCAATAATCATCGACAAATTTGAGATTATTTCAGATTGAAAGGAGTATATATGAGAATATACTCCTCTCCCCTTGACTAAATATTTATCGATAAATATTTCAAAGTTAGTTATTGGAACATCGTTAAAAAAAATAATTACAGATATAAATAATAGCAAAACAAATATGAAACTATACGTAAAAAAAACCTCATTCATCGAAAGTTGTGGATACTTTTTTTCCTCTATCATATGTTTGCCTTTCTTATAAATATTTTTAAATATTCAAATTTAAATCATCATCAATAAAATATTGATTCATTTCAAAGGCTGGCTTCGCCGCTTTGTCTTTGCCGACAATGCGAGCGGGTACACCTGCAGCAGTGGCATATTCAGGCACAGGTTGAAGTACAACAGAATTTGCCCCAATTTTGGCATATTTACCCACTTCGATATTGCCGAGAATTTTTGCGCCTGCCCCAATCATCACGCCTTCTCGTACTTTGGGATGACGATCGCCGGATTCTTTACCTGTACCACCCAGGGTAACACCTTGCAAGATAGACACATCATTTTCAATCACTGAGGTTTCGCCGACGACAATACCAGTAGCATGGTCAAACATAATGCCGTGCCCAATTTTGGCGGCAGGGTGAATATCCACATCGAAAGCCACTGAAATCTGATTTTGTAAATAAAGTGCAAGTGCTTTTCGGTTTTGGTTCCACAAATAATGCGTAATACGATAACTCTGAATGGCATGAAAGCCTTTTAAATAAAGCAATGGTGTGGACCACAATTCCACGGCAGGATCGCGGAGACGAACGGCTTTAATATCACAAGCGGCACAGTCAATGATATTGGGCTCCGCTTGATAGGCTTCTTCAATAATTTCACGTAGAGAAATGGCCTGCATAATAGGGTTGGCCAGTTTATTCGCAAGCAAATAACTCAAGGCACTGCCAAGATTTTGATGATTTAAAATGGTGGAATGGAAAAAGCTTGCGAGCATTGGTTCGCATTCTGCTAATTCTTTTACCTCTTGGCGAATGTGTTGCCATACTTCTAACGTCATTTTTTCTCCTTATTCGCCTTTTCGCTCACGACCTAATAAACTCAGTGCCACTTCTTGCGCACTTTTACCACAAAAGAGCATTTGGTAAATTTGTTCTGTAATTGGCATTTCCACGCCTTGTCGTTGTGCTAATAAATAGGTTTCTTTGGTGTTATAAAAACCTTCTACCACTTGACCAATTTCATCCATAGCTTGTTGGCTATCAGTGCCTTTACCAAGCATTAAACCAAATCGGCGGTTACGGGATTGGTTATCGGTACAAGTGAGCACTAAATCCCCTAAACCTGACATGCCCATAAAGGTTTGCGTATTGGCGCCCATAGATATGCCTAAGCGAGTAATTTCCGCAATCCCACGGGTAATCAATGCGGTTCTCGCATTGGCACCAAATCCCATACCATCCGAAATACCCGCACCAATCGCAATCACGTTTTTAATGGCACC
>CAJLFU010000054.1 GCA_905205995.1 uncultured Haemophilus sp.
GGTTTGATAATTTTTTCATATAGCCTGCAAGATAGCCGACTTCTCGACCACCTACACCGATATCACCTGCCGGCACATCGGTATCCGGTCCAACATGACGATAAAGTTCTGCCATTAGCGCTTGGCAAAAGCGCATGACTTCTGCATCTGATTTTCCTTTAGGATCAAAATCTGAACCGCCTTTCGCACCGCCCATTGGTAATGTGGTTAAGGCATTTTTAAAGATCTGTTCAAAGCCTAAGAATTTTAAAATCGATAAGTTAACAGATGGATGGAAACGCATTCCGCCTTTGTATGGACCAATTGCGCTGTTGAATTGAATACGGAAAGCTCGGTTTACTTGAACTTGACCTTTATCATCAGTCCACGCCACACGGAACTGAAATGCGCGCTCAGGTTCAACTAAACGCTCTAATAAAGCTTCTGAACGATATTTAGGATTTGCTTCCAAGAAAGGCCAGATTGAAGTGAAGACTTCACGAACGGCTTGTAAAAACTCAGATTGGTGGCCATCACGTTGAGCCACTTTTTCGAGAAATTCGTCTAAGGATGCTACTGCTGACATAGGATTTTCCTTCTAGTAGTGAGTGAGTATGATGTGTGTAAAATTATTTTATTTCACCGTCTTCTTGCGGTGTGCCTTCAATATAGCAATGAAAAAATCAATTCAGCAATAGTTTTTTTATAGAAAAAATGAAGAAAAAATAAAAAACGAGAAAACATTTAATATTTTCTCGTTTTTATTAGATAAAATCTAAAATCAGCATCTAAGCTAACACTTCAACTTAAAAAAGTCCTTATTTATTTTTACCTTCTAAGTAAAGCCACTCTGCAACCTGCTTCGCAAAGTACGTCAAGATACCATCTGCACCCGCACGTTTAAAGCAAAGCAATGATTCCATAATACATTCTTTTTCTTTCAACCAACCATTTTGAATGGCTGCCATATGCATCGCATATTCGCCAGAAACTTGGTAAGCAAAAGTTGGCACGCCGAAATACTCTTTCACGCGATATACCATATCCAAATATGGCATACCTGGTTTCACCATCACCATGTCCGCACCTTCTTGTAAATCAAGTGCGACTTCTTGCAAGCCCTCATTGCCATTTGCCGGATCAAGTTGGTAAGTTTTCTTATCCCCACCTTTCAGATTACCCGCAGAACCGACTGCATCACGAAATGGACCATAGTAATTAGACGCATATTTCGCTGAGTACGCCATAATTTGCGTGTTGATATGGCCATTCTCTTCCAATGCCTGACGAATACGGCCAATACGACCATCCATCATATCACTCGGTGCCACAACATCTGCACCTGCTTCAGCATGAGAAAGTGCCTGTTTGATCAGAATATCTGTCGTGATATCGTTTAATACATAGCCTTCTTCATCAATGATGCCATCTTGTCCGTGAATAGTATAAGGATCAAGCGCCACATCAGTTAATACGCCTAATTCTGGATACGCGGCTTTCAATGCTTTTACCGCACGCTGTACCAAACCATTTGGGTTAAACGCTTCATCTGCCATTAAAGATTTTTTATCTTGCTCAACTACAGGGAATAATGCGATCACAGGCACACCATATTTCACTAAAAGGCCTGCTTCAATTAATAACTGATCGATGGTTAAACGCTCAACTTTAGGCATAGAAGGCACTGGCTCACGATGATTTTCACCTTCAATAATAAATACCGGATAAATTAAATCATTCGCTGTTAAGGTATTTTCTGCCACTAAACGGCGGCTAAAATCATGTTTACGTAAGCGACGAAGACGACGGGTTGGGAAACCGCCTAAAATTTGTTGAGTCATAATAATATTCCTGTTTTTTTATGATGTTAAAAGGGCGTATCACCTACGCCCATTTTCTTAATCTTTGTGATTTAAATCAGTCTGATTTTCTACCGCACTTTCTTCATCCGTTGTCTCTTCTTCATCCTCTTTCGGTTGATAGAAACGAGCAACTAATAAGCCTAATTCGAATAAAAGGCACATTGGTACGGCAAGTAACGTTTGTGAGAAAACATCGGGTGGCGTTAAGATCATACCGACAAAAAACGCACCGACAACAATATAAGGACGTTTTGAAGCCAATGCTTTCGTCGTGGTTACACCTGTCCAACAAAGTAAAATAATAGCAACAGGTACTTCAAAACACACACCGAATGCCAAGAATAATGCTAAAGCAAAATCAAGGTAACTACTGATATCTGTGGCGATAGCCACCCCTTCTGGTGCGGTTTGAGTAAAGAAACTAAACACAAAAGGGAAAACGATGTAATAAGCAAATGCCACACCGCAATAGAATAAAACTGTACTGGAAAATAATAACGGATAAATTAAACGTTTTTCATGTTGATACAGCGCCGGTGCAACAAACGCCCAAATTTGATAAAGCAAATAAGGCACCGAAATAAATACCGATACAATCGCGGTTAATTTAATTGGCGTAAAGAAAGGCGTTTGAATATTGGTTGCAATCATCGTTGCGCCCTTTGGCATTACTGCCGTTAAAGGTGCGGCGACAAAATGATAAATATCATTAGAAAAATAAACCAACGCCACAAAAACCACTAAAATACAAATTACACAACGTAATAAGCGGTTTCTGAGTTCAACAAGATGGGTAATTAACGGTTGGGAATCGTCCGTCGTATTGCTCATAATTATTCTCTAGGACTTAGCTTCAGATTTAGGTGCTGGTTGCAGTTCCACATCATCCGGCGAATAGTAATCAGATAAACGCTCGGTTAATTCAGCTTGTTCATGGGCTTCAAGTGCGGTCAAATCCACTTCTATTTTTTCAGGTTCTGAAACTTCAGCAAGTTCATTCTCTACATGCTCTATCGATGCTGTTTCAGCTGGTTTTTCTGTAGTTTCTTCTGAATTCACCACGAGTTTTTCAGCAGAATCAGCCGAATTTTCAGCCGCACTTTTAATTTCTTTAATTTGCTCTTCGACCGTTGTGCCCGCTGCAGCCGCTTTTTCTTCTAGCTCTGCACGCATTTTTTGAGCTTGCTCTTTTAGCTCTTCAACGGTTTTACTTAAGTCTGGGGAAAGCTGTTTTAGATTCAGTTGTTCCGCTTTCTTAATGCTATCTTGCAACTCTTGCAATTTAAGCTCTTGTTTTAATTCATTTTGAACATTAGCTGCCAATCCACGGATTGTTTTCACCCAGCCCATTACAGTGCGAATAGCCACAGGTAAACGCTTAGGGCCTAGTACCACTAAGCCCACAAGCATCAACAAAACAAGTTCGGAAAAACCAATATCAAACACGGTTATGCCTGTTCTTTATCTTTTACAGTTTCAGTTTTTTCAGCGGTTGTTGTACCGTCTTTAATTTGAGTAAACTCCGCATCTTTTTTTGGCTCATCATCAGACATCGCTTTTTTAAAGCCTTTTACTGCTGCGCCAAGATCAGAGCCCGCATTGCGTAATTTTTTTGTACCGAATACTAATAAAATCACGACTAATAAAATAATCATTTGTGCTGGGGATAAACCAAACATAGAAAAACTCCGTTAGAATTAAATTGAAAATTTGGGCTTGAATATACTCTTTTTATACACTTCTCTCAAGAGGTAATTTTAAAAGTGTGGTCAAAAAATCATGTTATTTTCAACCGCACTTTAGTCTTATTATTCAGCCAGTTCTGTTTATTCATCAGACATTAACTCTCGTCCACCATGCTGAACTTATGAGACAGGAATTATGAAATAACAAAATCCAGTTCTTTCATGTATCGCTCATAACATTGCAAGATGTCCACGATCAAATCCTCTTCCTTTGTGATATTCAAAGGATAGCCTTCCAATTGCATATTTGTTGAAACCATTAATGCATGATGAACTTGTGCTGTTTCAGGCTCAGCCCTCTCAAACAAGGTAATTTGGTAAAAAAAATCTTCTGCTAATCCATTTTCAATAGAAAGAATCAGTTGATTATTATCTCGGTCAAAATATTGCTGTAATGTCACATTTAAACCATAGGTACCAATGAGTAACAGGCGTAACTCTCTCATTGCTAAAAGTGCCGTTGTTTTTAAATGAAAAATAGCGTCATCTCGATTAGGTTCAATCACTAACTGTCTTAAACGGCTACGCCAGTTTGTACCGGTCCACAAATCTGAAACCTCTGTGGAATAATATTGACGTTCAAATCGTAAACCTTTTAACAAACTCCATACCATCACTGACATCAACAGAGCAAAAGGTAAAGAGAAAAACAACATCGTTGATTGGAGTATTTCAATGCCGCCAAAAAGATAAAGAACAAACGTAACCGCTGACAATAATCCACCCCAAAACATAGATTGCCAACGAGGTGAAACCTGGCTTTTGTCTTCAATTGCGATATTATTAAGCGTATAAATACCAAAGTTAATGGTTACAATAAAAAAGAGTGTGATAATAAATAAAGCTAAGGTTTTAGTTAAGCCGGAATAGGGTAAATAACTCAAAAAATCAAAAAGAAGTGATCCCACATCATTTACAGCTCGACCTAATGCCCCCTTAGCAAGATGCTCATTCACCCAAATTGCTCCATTACCAAATACCGTGAACCACAAAACGAAGAATAAACTTGGTACCATCAATACGCCGAAAATAAACTCTCGCAAAGTTCGTCCGCGAGAAATCCGTGCAATAAAAATCCCAAAGCCGGGTGCCCATGAAAACCACCATGCCCAGTAAAAAACCGTCCAATCCATAAACCAGTCTAGATGTTCTATATCATAGGCATAAGCCTTGAAGCCGACTCTAATTAAACCGCTTAAATAGGTACCAATATTTTCCGTAAAAGCCGAAATTAAATATATTGTTGGACCGAATAGCAAAACCAATAGCATAAAGAGAAAGGTAACGCCTAGATTTAGCTCACTAAGAATACGGAACCCGTTGGCAATCCCTTGCAGTGAAATTAAGATAGCAATGATAAAAACACTCACTAAAATAAGGGGAACCAAATACGGTGAGTTATCCAATAAATGCATTGAGTGGAATGCTGCAGCCAACCGAATCGCACTGTAACCTAAGGTTGCGACTACGCCAAATAAGGTGGTACAAATCCCGAGAATATCAATGACATCCCCCACTTTTCCATTAATCTTTTCTTTCAGTAAGGGATAAAAACAAGAGCGTAAAGAAAAGGGTAATTTATAGCGAAATCCGAAGTAAGCTATCGTAAGTGCAATTAATCCATAAATAGCCCAAGCACTGATACTCCAATGAAAAATACTAAAAAATAATGCTGTTCGAACTTTCTCATATTCACCTATTGGTGAAAGAAAATGTGAAAGCGGTTCAGCTACGCCAAGGAAAACAATGCCAATACCAATTCCAGAGGTGAAGAGTAATGCAATCCAAGAGCCTAATTTAAACTCTGGTTCTTCCTCATCACTCCCGAGTTTAATATCGCCGTATCGTCCTAACGCCAAGAAAAGTAAAAAGAATAGAAAAAATGCACTCAGTAAAATATAAAACCAGCTAAATTGAGAGAAAATAAAGGCTTTCGCCGCAGCAAGATAAGATATCGTTTGCTGCGTATCAAATAAAAGGGCTGCAATAATCGCTAAACTAAAACCTAAACTGCCCCAAATAACATTTGCTTTGAAAGTATTTTGTATCTTCATATTTGTTTTAAGATAAAAAGTGCGGTTAAAAATTAAGAGGATTTTCAACCGCACTTTAGTCTTATTATTCAGCCAGTTCTGTTTGCTCATGTGCCATCAATTCTTGACCCACATCGTCTAGCAAACTTAAGTAACGTTCATAATGTTTCAACATATCGGCAATCAATTCATCTTGGTCCATATATTGCACATCATAACCCACTCGACCATCAAAGAAATAAGTGTATGGCTCATAGGTCATACTATGTTGGATATGTGGCAAGTTATCATCATTAATTAATTGCTCTGACACCTCACGACCGATAGATTTCACCCCGTACATAAAGTCTCGCATCAAATCTTTTTGAATGACTAACTCGACTGCTGGTTCATCTTGATCAAATAACGTGTTAATTTGCACACTCAATTCATATTTACTAATTAACTCTTGGCGTAGCTCACGCATAGCCGGTAATACCGTATGTTTAAGGAAGCGTAAAATATCTTTTTCTTGCGTTTGGTTCATCATTTGTTCCAAACGTTCTTTCCACTTATCCCCCGTCCAGAAAATACTGGTTGGATTAACTTTGGTATCAAAATATTTTTTATCCGCATTCAAGCCTTTCCATAAACTAAAACACATCAACAACATCAACATGGCGAAAGGTAACGCCACTAATAGCGTCATTGCCTGTAGATTAGCCAAGCCGCCTGATTGCATCAAAACAATGGCGACGACTGACATTAATACACCCCACATCACGGCCTGCCAACGAGGTGCTGCAAGGCTTTTATCGCGCGATGCAATGTTATTTAATACATAAATACCGGAGTCTGCTGAGGTGATAAAGAATAAAGAAATCACCACCAAACTCACTAAGCCCGTCACGCCAGAAAGCGGTAAATAATCTAAGAATTTAAAGAGCAACGTTTCAGGCGAAGAAATCATTTGTCCTAACGTACCAGCAGCCTCACCATCATTTAACCAAATAGCCGTGTTACCAAATACGGTAAACCACAACACACCGAATAAGCTAGGAACCACCAACACGCCGAAAATAAATTCACGAATTGTACGCCCTTTCGAAATACGAGCAATAAATAAACCGACAAATGGTGCCCAAGAACACCACCATGCCCAGTACAGAATTGTCCAACCGCTAAACCAGGCAGTATGTTCTTGTTCATAAACATAGGTTTTGAAGCTTAATTGTACTAAGTTGCTGAGATACGTTCCGATGTTGTCGCTAAAAGCGGATAACAAATAAAGTGTCGGCCCCGCCACTAACACGAAAATCAACAAACAGAAAGCAAGTGTTAAATTCAGCTCACTTAAGATTTTTACCCCTTTCCCTACGCCAGAAATCGCGGAAAATATCGCTAAACTCATTACCACAACAATCACAACCATTTGTAAGCTGAAGCTGTTTTCACTAATCCAGCCTAATTGATGTAAACCTGCACCCAATTGTGATGCACCAAAACCTAATGTCGTGATAATACCGAATAAGGTGGCAAGTAACGCCATAATGTCGATAAGATCGCCTAACTTGCCATTAATACGCTCTTTCAATAATGGATAGAAACAAGAACGTAATGCCAAAGGTAATTTGTAACGGAATCCAAAGTAAGCCAATGCCAACGCAATCGTACCATACACCGCCCAGGCATGAATTCCCCAATGGAATAAGGTGTGTAACAAGGCTTCTTGTTGTTTGTGTTCTGCTATGCCCGTAGTAATGTCAGATAAGTAATGTGTTAAGGGCTCTGCCACACCAAAGAACATCAACCCTACCCCCATACCGGCAGCAAATAACATCGCTAACCAAGAGAGAAAACCGAATTCAGGCTCTTCTTCATCATTACCCAGTTTGATATTACCTAGGCTACTGACCGATAAAATGACTAAAAAGCCCAAAAATACTGAGAATGCTAATACGTAAAACCAACTAAAGTTTGCAAAAATGCCCGATTTGGCGGCATTTAATAAAGTTTGTGTTTGTTCCGGTGCAATTAAAATCATTGCCACCAGTAACACTACAAAAAATAACGTTGTGCCAATCACTAGAGGATTGAACGACGTTTGTTTTTCCACAAATTTAGATAAAGACAAGCTTCCCCCTTAAAAAGTAAGCGAATAAAAATAAAATCAGATTAAATAAAACAAGGTCTTAAGCCCTAAATGGTGCGATGGAACCATCGCAAATGACAGCACGGAGAAGTGCGATTTTGAAGGAAACACTCAGTAGGATTTGAGTGGATTGTTTCCAAAAGTGCATTTATGGTATCAAAAAATACCAATTATTTCAAATTAGGAAAATATTGATGGTATTTAATTTAAGTCGTATTTTTAACTGATATAATGAATTACAAAACTTGCTCAAACAAGACAGTAAAAGAAAATGTTTTATTTAATGTGTTGTAGATAAAACAATTTCTTAATGCAGCTTCAGTAAGCTTATCAAACGTCTGATCATCTAAATCAGATGAAATAAAAATTTTAATTTTACAATCGGTTATGTGTGGAGGTTCATCATAACCATGCACACCAAGTAAGGTTAAAGGATTGGCGAGGTTGAGCCAAATTTTTCCTTCCATTTCTACAATATCGGCACGTTGTTGAGCAAAATGCGCTTTTACACTACTCAAAATGCCACCTAGAATAGAAACAGCAAAATAATCTACCGCACTTTTTTGTAACGATTGGTTATCGAAATTGACTTGTGAATAGAGCGAAATACTGTCATTCGGGGTGAATAATTTAATTTCTTCTCCGCGTAATACGGCTCGATATTTCGCTGTAAAACATTCACTTTCAGGTACGTGATACATAACGTTCCCTCAATATTGATTTTGCCTCATTTAATACCTTAAGTTTGGCTTCAATAATATCAAAACCATTTAAAGGGCGGTTAGAAAAAGTGGCAAATCCACAATCTGGATTTAGCCAAATTTGCTCTGGTGGAAGGTAATTTAAAGCTTTTTCCGCTCGTTGAACAATCTGATCTACGGTTTCCACCTCATCAGAACGAGGATTGATGACGCCTAAGCCTAAAATACATTTTTGTCTTAAGATTTCACTTTCTAACAACGAACTTAATTCTCCCGCTCTTGGCGTAGAAAATTCGAGCATTAAAATATCAGGTAACGCCGATTCAAATAAATCCACTAATGATGTATAAGGCCCGCGCAGTAATACGCTTTCATCTTTGCTCCAGTTTCCTCGACAAACGTGCAAGGCGGTTTTGATATTTTTATTTCTTGCATACTCAAAGATTTGAGTAATTAAACTTTTCGCAAACTGTAGCTCTGCTGCAAAATCTTGTTTTTCGCTTAACGCCGCACACATAAATGAACGTGTTTGATGATGGCTAAAAATAACTTCTGTCAAAACAGGCTCATCAAATTGAACTACACTTACCCCTAGTTCACATAAATGATCAATTTCTTGTTTTAAGATAGCAACAACATCCTTCGCCATTTCTTCTTTTGATGAATAATGTAGCCATGACACAGGCGAAAGCCACATGGAGCGAGCCATTAAGTAAGGCCCAGGCAAGGTTGCTTTAATTGGTTGCTTGGTTAGGTTTTTCAGTAGCAACATTTCATCTGCTACTAAAGATTGTTTGTAGCTGATTTTTCCCACGCAAATAGCATTTTTTATGGAAAGTGCGGGAACATCCAAGGTTTCTAGCATCGATTCAAAAATTTGCTTTTCTTTAATGTGATCGAGCATTTCACTCATGCTCATTAAGGTCGCGCCTTGAATTTTTTGTGCAATAAAAGAAAGGTAATTGTCGCGAAGTAATTCGCCACTCGTGATAATATCAATGCCAGTACGTTGTTGAAGTTCGACAATCTGTTTTGTTTCTTGAACAACGATTTGCTCAAGCTCTGCTGTGGTTATTTTGCCTAGTGCGTGCTTTTTACGCGCCATCAAAAGTGCTTGGCTGCGAGGCATTGAGCCTAAAAGGGAAGTAGTGAAAGGTTTCATAGCAAATCCACAATGATGGGCGTTTATTACACGCCCATCATGACATATTGATATTAAAAGAATTTTAAATATTCATTGGCAGCTTGTAATTGAGCAAAACCTTTTGTTCTACCCGCAACCCAACGTTTTAATCCTTCCAAATCCATCATTTCTTTATGTTCTGGATTGTTGTAATCCATTTTGAACAAGGTTTCGGTGAATGCATTGAATTTGGTTTCATCTAATCCCACGCGTCCACTGAAAATACAATGGTCAAATGATGGTGTTTTTGCAAGTACTCGAACTGTTGTTGGATCGAGCGTGCCATCTTTTGTCCAACGTTCAAAGTTGAAATCTAACATCCATGTTGCCGAGACTTGACGATCTTTTAATGCATTGGCTGCATCTAATTCACCGCCTACATGATCACCGTGCAAACCAACACCCACATCAAAGCGTTTTTCTACATAATCTTGACCAAATTCCAAGCCATGTTGATGTAAAAACTCGATAGGAATTAACCGCGCTTGTGGGGAATCAATTGCACCAAAAGCAATAGTTTTATTTTTTAAATCTTCAATCGATTGGATAGTTGGATCATTAACAACTAAATAGCTTTGACGATCTTGATCAGTATCACGCATGGCACCATTTAAGGTTTTACCGCCACTACGTAAGTAACCATCTAACCAAGCTAGGGGAGAGTTCCACGCTACATCAATTTCATTATTGAGTAACGCATCAACTTGTCCTTTGTAGTCTTTGAAATACACTGGCTCAATAGGGAATCCTTCTTTTTCGAAAAAGTCTGCAATAATTCCCCAAATAACTGTCACTTGTGGGGCGTAGATTACCGCCCCAATTTTTAATTTCTCACTCATTTTTCACCGCACTTTATGGAATTTGTTGACCTGTAATGGCTTTACCTAACCAAATATTTAGCACATCGACACTTGGCGCCATCACTTGGCTTGCTAATGCATCGCGTAAATAGCGTTCCATTGGTCCTATTTTGTTATAAGCCTTGCCACCGCCAATACGCATACCAATTTGTGCAAGGGTAATAGCGTTTTCGCTCGCGACAATTCGGGCGGCTAATAATTTAGCCAATGCATCTGCATCACCTTCTGTGGCTGCACGAGCCGCATCTCTCGTAGCACATACAGCAGCATTCGTATTTGCATAGATTTTAGCTAAGTGAATTTGCACGGTTTCGATTTCGGCTAGTGCAGTGCCCGATGTGTATTTACGGTGTGTTGAATGTTTAATTGCCTCAGTAAGCACGGCTTTACATACGCCGCTATAGACAGCTGCCAAACCACAAATAAAGGCTGGCGCAATGCCACCAAATACTTGTTCTGCGCCTGTGCCAACTTCGCCAATACGCCAGCTACGATCTAATGGCATATCGGTCATGCGCATAAAGCAAGAGACATTGCTACGCATACCTAAGCCATTCCAGCTATCGGCTTCAAAAGTTAAGCCTTGAGTGCCAAGTGGAAGCACCCAGTTATCAATAGCTTCACCATTTTCCGAAGGCAAAAGTGCTAAATAATAAGAGGCATAATTGCCTGATGTCACCATTGATTTTAAGCCATTGAATACTGCATGTTCAGTATTAAATTGTGCGGTTGCATCGGTAATATAGAAGTGAGTACCTGTGCCTAATTCACTATAGGCGAGTGCGGCAAAGGTTTGATTTTGAACAATGTCAGAAAAGATTTTTTGTTTGAGTTGATCGCTGCCGAATAGATTTAAACAATTCACTGCAACGTTACTCATCATATAACAGAGACCGGCAGAGGCTGAACTTTCAGCTAACGCCATACAGACTTCAGCATGTTCTTTCAGGGTTAACCCCATTCCACCATATTCTTTGGGAATTAAAAGTGAAAACCAACCGCTTTTACCTAATTCCTTAAATGCCTGAACTGGAAATTCTTTTTTTTGATCGAGTTCGTCTGCGTAAGGCTCAATAAACTGTTCCGCTAACTTTCTCACCTGAGTATAGATTTGCGACATAATATATCCTTATTGTGTGTTGAGAAAAACTTTCTACGAGGCGGATATTATTATGCTCGGTTTCTTTTTTCTAGTATTTAATTCACAATAATTTCAGTAATGTGATGTGGATCATGTTTTTTTAGACCGTGAAGATTCACGGGGAAAAAGTGATCTGCCCCCCAAAAGTTGGACAGGTTAGTTAACTTAAATATTGAGCTCGGTATTGCACTGGGCTCAATCCTTTTAAACCAAGTTTAATTCGTTTTTGGTTGTAATACACTAAATATTCTTCAATTTCAGCCTGTAATTCAGCAATTGAATGATAAGTCCGAGAGTAAAAGCACTCTGATTTTAATATTGCAAAAAAGCTTTCAATCACCGCATTATCGTAGCAATTTCCTCGGCGACTCATACTTTGCACCGCTTTACCCTCCAACATCTTTACCCATTCCGCCGAGCCATACAATACGCCTTGGTCGCTATGAATAATCGGGCATTCTGTCG
>CAJLFU010000055.1 GCA_905205995.1 uncultured Haemophilus sp.
GACGCGGGGTGGAGCAGCTTGGTAGCTCGTCGGGCTCATAACCCGAAGGCCGTCGGTTCAAATCCGGCCCCCGCAACCAAATTACAAAGCACCGAAATTTCGGTGCTTTTTTCATTTTAAAATAAAGGTAAATTTAATCGAAATAAAAAGGCACAATATCGTGAAGCATTATGCCTTTATCTATCAATCTTATTAGATTTGATACTTTGTCTTATCGCCAATATCAAAGTGCAATGGCATTCGCCATTTTTGAACCGCAAGAATCAATAATAATCCGCCGACAATCAACGATAAAATTCGAGCAATCCAACCCCCTTCAAATACCCAAGCAAACCAAAGTGCGGCGACAAATGCAGGTTGTAAATTTAATAGCGGTACTCTAAAACAGAAGTATTCTTTAAAACATAAACCGCCCAGTGTGACTAATGCACCACCTAACGCTAATTCATGCCAACCTAAAAGCGCACATAAGAGTGCAAGCCACGTGGCAAATTGAAATGTTAAGCGGAAATGCTTTAAATAAATATGAAGCGATGATGCACAACAAGTTGCTGCAATCAATACGGTACTTTGAGCCTGTTGAGGATACCAAGTTAAAGCCAAGATGCTAAATGCCGCAATCACAAAGCCTGTGCGATAAATAATGACGGTGAGTTTATCCCAAACATCCATTGGAGATTCAATATGTGGATCAGCCATGCTATTTCCTTATTTTTGATGATAAAAAGTGCGGTCAAAAACACTCTCATTTTTGACCGCACTTTGCATTGAGATTATTTTAATCGATCTAAAATCTTTTGATGAATGCCACCAAAGCTACCGTTTGACATCACAAGAATCTGATCCGTTGGTTTCGCTTCAGCCACAATCATATCCACCAATTTATCGAGATTTCCCGTGTAATGTGCTGGTTGAACACATTGTCCGGCAATTTCAGCTACATCCCATGGAATATTATCTGGTTGTAGCATAAACACCGCATCAGCTCGCCCAAGTGCTGGTGCAATTTCATCTTTATGCACGCCCATTTTCATGGTGTTTGAACGAGGCTCTAATACGGCAAGAATACGTACGCCACCACCCACTTTGTCACGCAACGCCGTAAGTGTCGCCAGAATTGCTTCTGGATGGTGAGCGAAGTCATCATAAACCGTAATACCGTTGACTTCACCCTTCACTTCTAAACGACGTTTTGCATTAATAAAACTGCCTAATGCCTGACATGCATCTTCAATTTTGACACCAGCATGGTAAGCTGCCGCAATCGCCATTAAAGCATTGTGCATATTGTGCTGTCCGACAATATTCCATTTCACTTCAGCCACTTTTTTACCGTAATGGAATACGGCAAATTCAGAACAATCATTAGTAATACGTTCCGCAAACCATTCTTTATCTTTACCGATAAATTGCTGTTCTGACCAACATCCCATATTGAGAGTTTCTTTCACACTCTGTTCATCTGCAAAAGAAAGAACACGTCCTGTGGAAGGAATAGTTCGGATCATATGATGGAATTGACGCTGGATCGCGTGAAGATCGTCGAAGATATCCGCATGATCGAAGCTGATATTGTTAATGATCAAAGTTTTTGGATTGTAATGTACAAATTTAGAGCGTTTATCAAAGAACGCCGTATCATATTCATCCGCTTCAATTACAAAGAACTCACTTTCCCCTAAACGAGCAGAGGTACCAAAATTTCCCGCAATCCCACCGATTAGGAAACCAGGTTTTAGCCCATTTTGTTCTAAAATCCAGGTCAACATACCCGTTGTTGTGGTTTTACCATGTGTACCTGAAACCGCTAACACCCAACGATTACGCAATAAATGGTCGTGTAACCATTGAGGACCTGATGTGTAAGGCAAGGCATTATCCAAAACATATTCCACACAAGGATTACCGCGTTTCATGGCATTTCCAACAATCACCATATCGGGTGCAGGCTGAAGTTGAGCCACATCATAATTAGGAATAATTTCAATGCCCTGCTCTTGTAAAAAAGTACTCATTGGTGGGTAAACATTGGTATCGGACCCCGTTACTTTATAACCCACTTGTTTGGCAATCATCGCAACGCCACCCATAAAGGTACCGCAGATGCCTAAAATATGAATATGTTTCATTCTTCTTCTCTAGTTACTAAAAATGCTGACTATGATAAATCAACTCAAAGATTGAGTAAATAAGGGCTGTTTACATAAACAGCCCTCTTTATTATTTGATTCGGTCAAAGCCTGCTTGAAGATCGGCAATTAATTCATCCGTGTCTTCAAATCCAATATGCACACGAATCAATGAACCCGTTAATTTACGCTCAATACCTGGGCGAATTTTTGCAATTTCTTCTGGTTGATTGCATAAAATGAGCGATTCAAACCCGCCCCAAGAATAAGCCATTGTGAAAAGACCAAAATGATCCATAAAGGCGGAAAGTTCTTCATCATTTAAACGTTTATGCAATTCAAAAGAGAATAAACCGCTTGCGCCGGTAAAATCACGTTTAAAGTTTTCATGGCCTGGACAGCTTGGTAACGTTGGATGATACACTGCTTTAACTTGTGGTTGTTCACTTAACCATTTGGCGACTATCAAACTGCTTTCATGATGTTGTTTTAATCGCACACCTAAGGTACGAATACCGCGTGCCGTCGTATAGGCGGAATCAGCATCAACCATTTGCCCCATTAAATAGGAATGTTCGCGCAATTTATCCCAAGTACGCGCATTAGCCACGGCTGTACCGATCATAATATCAGAATGCCCTACTAAATATTTCGTTCCTGCTTGAATAGAAATATCAATACCATGTTCTAACGCTTTAAATAATACCCCTGCAGCCCATGTATTATCGATCATAATAACGATTTCAGGACTCACTGCTCGAACCGCTTTAACAATTGTAGGAATATCAGGCACTTCCATCGTTAAAGAACTTGGTGACTCTAAAAATAAGACTTTCGTATTTGGCTGCACAAGTTTCGCAATCTCTGCGCCTATCATTGGATCATAATAGGTCGTATCAATATGCATTTTTTTCAAAATTACATTGCAAAAATCTTGTGTCGGCTCATACGCCGCACCTGTCATTAAAACGTGATCGCCCGTTTCTACAAATGATAAAATAGCATTGGTTACGGCTGCTGCACCACAGGGATAAAGATAACAACCGGCTCCGCCTTCCATTTCACACATTAAATCTTGAAGTGCAAAGTGAGTTAACGTGCCACGACGCCCGTAAAAAAGCTCTCCCTTATAACGATTTTTTGTGCAATTTTTTTTATCCGCAATAGTCTCAAATACTAAAGAGGATGCGCGTTGAACCACGGGGTTAACTGAGCCTTGAGTAAAACGTTTTTTACGCCCTGCATGGACCAATGTGGTCGATAAGGTATGATGTTCTGACATATATTTCACCTGTAACTTAGACAATATTAATTAATTCAATAGATAAAAACAGCTGTTAAAGTGCAGTTAATTTTCTTAAAATAATCGGCGACTTTTTGCATCCGCAAAATTTTTATTAACTTTCATATAGGAATTATGACTATGGTATTAGTAACTCGTCAAGCTCCAGATTTTACTTGCGCTGCAGTTTTAGGCAACGGAGAAATCGTTAATAACTTCAATTTCAAGAAACACATCAATGGTAAAGCGGCAGTATTATTCTTCTATCCATTAGACTTTACTTTCGTTTGTCCATCTGAATTAATCGCATTCGACCACCGTTACGAAGAGTTCAAAAAACGTGGTGTTGAAGTTGTTGGTGTATCTATCGACTCAGAATTCACTCACAACGCATGGCGTAATACGCCAACTGAAAACGGCGGTATCGGTGCAGTTAAATATGCATTAGCTGCAGACGTTAAACACGAGATTGCTAAAGCATACGGTATCGAACACCCTGAAGAAGGTGTTGCACTACGTGGTTCTTTCTTAATTGACAAAAACGGCGTTGTTCGCCACCAAGTGGTAAATGACTTACCATTAGGCCGTAACATCGATGAAATGTTACGTATGGTTGATGCGTTACAATTCCACGAAGAACACGGTGAAGTTTGCCCAGCTCAATGGGAAAAAGGCAAAGAAGGTATGAAAGACAGCCCTGAAGGTGTTGCTAAATACTTGAAACAAAACGCTGACAAACTTTAATTTTTAAGAAAAAGCCACATTAAGTGGCTTTTTTTATTTTTGTAGATCCTTTAGAATGAACATATCTTTAACCAAAGTGCGGTTATTTTTATGAAATATAATATTCCCATTTTCCTGACGATTCTCCGAGTGATTTTAATTCCATTCTTCGTCGTGGCGTTTTATTTGCCTATCCCTTCTGCGCCTTTTATTACCACTCTCATTTTCTTTATCGCCGGTGTTACCGACTGGTTTGATGGCTATCTTGCTCGAAAATTAAAGCAAACAACTCGTTTCGGTGCTTTCCTTGATCCTGTTGCCGATAAAGTGATGGTTATTACTGCGCTAGTATTAATTGTGGAATATCAACATTCTTTTTGGATTACTATTCCCGCTATTATTATGATTTCACGTGAAATCATAATCTCTGCTTTACGCGAATGGATGGCTGAATTGGGTGAACGTAATAAAGTAGCCGTTTCATGGATGGGAAAAGTGAAAACCACCTCTCAAATGCTAGCTTTAGGTGGATTACTCTGGCGATATAATGTCTATATGGAAACGTTGGCAATCATACTTCTCTACTTGGCGGCAATCTTAACAGTATGGTCAATGCTCCAATACTTGAAAGCAGCGAAAGGCAGCTTATTAGATAACATTGAATTATAGAATTGACTAAATTTTAAATAAAAGGTGCGGTTATTTTAATCGCGCCTTTTGTTTTTGAATTATTTTTAACCAATTAAATACTTTTTTTACGAATTTTATTTGACACAATAAGATAAATCCGTAAAATACGCCCCGTTGTTTGGCAACAAGCAAACGCGGGAATAGCTCAGTTGGTAGAGCACGACCTTGCCAAGGTCGGGGTCGCGAGTTCGAGCCTCGTTTCCCGCTCCAATTTGCCCGAGTGGTGGAATCGGTAGACACAAGGGATTTAAAATCCCTCGCCTTTCGAGGCGTGCCAGTTCAAGTCTGGCTTCGGGCACCATTTCAAAATCATACTAGTGGGTCGTTAGCTCAGTCGGTAGAGCAGCGGACTTTTAATCCGTTGGTCGAAGGTTCGAATCCTTCACGACCCACCACTTAAAATCAGCACCTTAATTGGTGTTTTTTTATATCTAAAATTTAGGATAAAGACTTTCCTACTCTCTTTTCTAAAAAACACATAAAAAAATAACCGCACTTGCGTACGGTTACTTATCTATAGTTATTTTAAATGATTAGCCGTGATAACGTCCTACGCCTAATTCATCTTCTTTACGAGTACGGTTCATCACTTCTTGTGGTGATTGTGCAATACGTAATCCCATTTGATCTTCAGTACGCACCACATCGCCACGTAGAGAGTTAGTATAAACATCAGTAATCTTGATATCGACAAACTTACCAATCATATCTGGAGAGCCTTGGAAATTCACAATACGGTTGTTTTCCGTACGTCCTGTTAATTCCATAATATCTTTCTTAGACGGCCCTTCTACCAATACACGTTGCTCTGTGCCGAGCATACGACGGCTATATTGTGCCGCTTGTTGGTTGATACGCTCTTGTAAAAGATAGAGGCGTTGTTTTTTCTCTTCTTCGGTTACATCATCTGGCATGTCTGCTGCAGGTGTACCTGGACGAGCTGAATAGATAAAGCTAAAGCTCATATCAAAATTCACTTGTGCGATTAGGTTCATTGTTTGTTCAAACTCTTCATTGGTCTCACCCGGGAAACCAACAATGAAATCGGAGCTGATTTGAATATTTGGACGCACTGCACGTAATTTACGAATGATCGATTTATATTCTAACGCAGTATGACCACGTTTCATCATAGTTAAAATACGATCTGAACCAGCTTGTACCGGTAAGTGTACAAAATCCACCAACTCAGGCGTATCGCGATACACGTCAATAATATCGTCAGTAAATTCGATTGGATGACTAGTGGTAAAACGTAAACGGTCGATACCGTCAATAGATGCGACTAAACGTAATAATTCCGCAAATGTACAGATACCGCCATCAAATGTCGGGCCACGATATGCGTTTACGTTTTGGCCTAATAAATTGATTTCGCGAACACCTTGATCGGCCAACTGCGCAATTTCAAATAATACATCATCAACAGGACGGCTCACTTCTTCGCCTCGGGTATAAGGCACCACGCAGTAAGTACAATATTTATTACAACCTTCCATAATAGACACAAACGCAGTTGGACCTTCTGCGCGAGGCTCTGGTAAGCGGTCAAATTTCTCAATTTCAGGGAAACTGACATCCACCACCGAACTTTTACCGCCACGGATTTGGTTAATCATTTCTGGTAAGCGATGTAAAGTTTGCGGACCAAATACGATATCCACATAAGGTGCACGATGACGAATATGCTCACCTTCTTGTGAAGCCACACAACCGCCCACACCAATGACTAGGTTTGGATTTTGTTTTTTTAATTCTTTCCAACGCCCTAATTGGTGGAACACTTTTTCTTGTGCTTTTTCACGGATAGAACAGGTGTTAAGAAGTAACACATCTGCTTCTTCCGGAATATCAGTTAATTCTAAACCATGTGTATTTAAGAGAAGATCGGCCATTTTTGATGAATCATACTCATTCATCTGACAGCCCCATGTTTTAATATGTAATTTTTGCGTCATATTGCTTAAAAATAAAGATTAGTAAAAAGATAAAATCGGTCGGCTATTGTACAGATTTGTGGGAATTCTGGCTAGTGTAAAATGGACTTTTACCTATTTCGGTATAGAAAAAGTGCGGTTAAAATCACCTGAATTTTAACCGCACTTTGTTTAGTATCCTTCTTCCTCCATATTTGGCAGAAACGTTTTGTGTTTGATTCTCTTCACCCTCGTTTCAATTCGTCCATCTGGATGCAGCTCGATTTCGCGCCAACCTGGTTGTAAGGTATCTAAAGCAAAATGATTGCTATCCGGCTTAAATTGAATACAAGTCGCTGGTGTTGCCATGGTTTGATAACCTTGCCAATAGCCATCAACTTCTTGATGAATATGACCGTATAAAATCCCTTTTACATTGTTGAATTGAGCAAGAACCTCTGAGAATTCATGAGCATTACGTAAGTTATGCTGATCAAGCCATGCTGAATTTGTTGGCAATAAATGGTGATGTAAGACAACTAAGCTATGACGTGCTGGATTTTCGGCTAATTTGGTTTTTAACCAATCTAGCTGATAAGCACTCAACTCACCATGAGGTACACCAGATACTTGGCTATCTAACAAAATCACTTGCCAATGTTTGCCAAGAAGTAAATGTTTTGACGCGTTAATAGGCGATTGGCTTAAATGCTCGACCATTTTAGGTTGAAAATCATGGTTACCCGGAAGCCAAAATACCGATTTATTTAACGGTTTGACCATTTCAATAAATCGTAGATAGCCTTCGTCACTACTATCTTGTACCAAATCCCCCGTTGCAAGCACGACATCATAATCAAAAGACTCCGCCTGAATTTCTTTTAACACCTGAGAAAAGCTTTCGTGCGTGTTGATACCTAATAACTCTTTGCTTGTATCCTTAAACAAATGAGGATCGGTGATTTGTAATAATTTGACGATATCATTCGCAGGTTCGCATTCAAATGTATTGCTCATGGGACTCCTATTGCCAGCGCTGCCGCAATTGGGCGTAATTTAATTGAAGCCATTGCAAGCCCATTACTGCAATGCCATTATCAATTTTGCCATCACACATCCATTGATAAGCTTGCTCACGTTTCACCACATGAACACGGATGTCTTCATTCTCTTCAGCTAAACCATGAAGTCCCTTGGCTTGTGAGCTATCTACTCGACCGACAAATAAATGAATACGTTCTACGACACCGCCCGGACTATCCCACACACTTAAACAATGAGTAAGATTTTGAACGGACACGCCTGCTTCCTCTTCACTTTCACGCAAAGCGACTTCTTCAGGTTGTTCCCCCTCTTCTACCATACCGGCGATCAATTCTAATAACCAAGGGGAACGAGCTGATTCAGGTTGATAGGCACCAATACGTACTTGCTCAACTAAAACCACTGCATCTTCTTCCGGATCGTAAGCAATCACGGCAGAAGCGGCACCTTTGACTAATAATTCACGTGTCACAACGCCACTTTCACCACCGGCAAAAAGCTTATGTTTAAACTGTACTTTCTTAAGTGTAAAAAAACCTTTATAAACAGTTTCTTCATTAAGAACTTCTATATCATGCTGACTAAACTGTTGAATTTCTGACATCATTACTCTCCTAGTATCGAGGTCGCATAATACTCCCATAAAAAAATAAAAAAAACTGAACCCTCTGTTTTTTTGTTGAAACTTTGAAGCCGGTCACAAAAAAAAGAAAACCTATGATGATTTCTTATTCATCATAGGTTTACATTAAGAATCTATTTGAATTAACAAACGCGGCTGGTTATTTCCCCGTCAGCTACCTTCGTTTTAATTGTATCGCCCGTTTCGACTTGTTTCACACTCACAATGGCATGTCCTTTGGCATCTTCCGCGATGGAATATCCTCGCGCTAACACTTTCAATGGGCTTAATCCATCTAACTTGCCACACAATGTCGCCAATTTATTTTGACGTTCCGTAACTTGACGATTCGCCCCTAAATTTAACCGCACTTGTAACTGAGCTAAATATTGGGATTGTTTTTGCAATCGATAAGGCAACGGATTTTGTTTTAAGCGCGCTGAAAGTGCGGTCAATTTTTGCTGCGTTTTATCCAATTGACGCTGCATCGCCAAGACTAAACGATGATGTAATTGCGCCGTTCTGGCTTTCTGCATCAATAATTGATTTTGCGGATGTTGATTTTGCAAGCGCAAACGCAACTGTTGCAAACGCTGTTGTTGATGACTAAAAATACGATCTAACGCCATCTCCAAACGCTGTTGCTTATAAGCTAACTGTTGAAGTAATTCCTTCTGATTACGACTCACTAACTCCGCCGCTGCAGAGGGGGTCGGCGCACGTAAATCAGCCACAAAATCTGCGATGGTGACATCCGTTTCGTGACCTACCGCGCTGATAATCGGTAAATTAGAACGGAAAATCGCACGAGCCACTTCTTCTTCATTAAAGCACCAAAGATCTTCTAAAGAACCACCACCACGGCCGACAATCAATACATCCACTTCTTGACGGGCATTAGCGAGCTCAATCATTTGGACGATTTCAGCCGTTGCTTCTTTGCCTTGCACTGCCGTTGGATAAATCACTACTTTTAAACTTGGATCGCGGCGAGCCAAAATATGCAGAATATCTTGTAAAGCTGCGCCAGTCGAAGAGGTCACAATACCTACGGCTTTAGCAAAATCCGGCAAGCTTTTCTTCAAGTTTTGTGCAAACAATCCTTCCGCCGCCAATTTCATTTTTAGCGCTTCAAATTGCTGTTGCAACAATCCTTCGCCAGCAGGGTGCATGGATTCAATAATCAGCTGATAATCACCACGAGGCTCATATAAACTGACATTTGCCCGCACCAAGACCTGCATACCATTTTGCGGACGAAATCCCACGCGCAAATTTTTCATGCGGAACATCGCACCGCGAACTTGGGCATTTTCATCTTTCAGCGTTAAATACCAATGCCCTGACACAGGTTGAGTGAAATTAGAAATCTCCCCTGTAAGCCAAATCTGTGAAAAATTCCCTTCCAGCATTTGGCGAGCCGCGCTGTTCAGTTGGGAAACGGAGTAAATGTTTTCAGACATTATTCAATCAACACCCAACCGTCATCTAGCCAGTTACAAATTGAATCAAGTAATAATTCCATCGTACTTTCAGGATCTTCTGTATCATTCACTAAATTATTTAAGAATGCCCAATCTAGCGCTTCACCATCGGAAAGGCGTTTCAACACTTCCGCTTCGATAACATTCACTTCATCCAACCATTCACCATTAGCATAAATGCGGAGTGGATTTTCGGTGTAAAGCAATTTGCAGTTATTGTCCTGCATTAATACACCTTGTTCCTCTTCTAAAATTGACCGCACTTCGTCAGGATCGGACATTTCATCCGATACCAACATTTCATAGCGACGTGAACTCACTGTACTAGCTACTGCTTGTTTGAACAAGACATCAAAGGCTTCAGACTCTGCCAATTTCGCTAAGAATTGTTTTTTCATTGCCTGAATATTTTCATCCGCCAATTTGCCCGTACGCTGCTCTGATTGCGTTAAGCGTAATGGTAATTGGAATTCACTTAAATTCAATTCAGGATCTTGATGACAAAATGCTTTATTCACGTTATCGAAAATGTCTGCTAAATTCGGGTAACGCAAACCAAAAGAAAAGGTCAAGCAATCATCTTCAGCCACACCATAATGCGACATACGAGCTGGAATATAAAGAATATCGCCTGGATTCATCACTTCATCAATCACCAATTCGCCCATATCATCAAAAATACGAATCGGCTGATTCGGTTTAAATTCCGTGGAAGAATCACACCATTTACCTAACTGCCAACGACGATGGCCATAGCCTTGCACCAAGAACACATCATATTCATCATAATGCTTACCAACGGAACCACCTTTAGGTGCATAGGACACCATAATATCGTCGCGTTGCCATTGTGGGATAAAGCCAAATTTATTCCAAAGCTGACCTAATTCCGTACTCCATTGTTCTAAATTTTGGACGAGCACCGACCATTTCTCGGGTACATCTGCAAAATCTTCTTCAGATAACGGACTGAAAAACACTTTCCAATTATCATCTGAAAAGGTTTTCACTAAACGCGCGGTCATATCTTCGCCTTGTGCTAATTCGATAATATCGTCAGGTTCAAATTGTCCAACAATTTCAGGCAAACCATTACGAATAATCAATGGTTTTTTCTGCCAATAATCACGCAGGAAAATTTCAGGGGTAATGCCCTCAGGCAGACAATATTGGTTGGAAAGTGCGGTCATTTTTTTACTCCTTTTCCTGTTTTTCTTGTTGGGCTTTTTCTTGTGCGGCTTTGGCTTGTTCTGCTGCACGTTTACGACGAATTTCTTTAGGGTCGGCTAATAATGGACGATAAATTTCAATACGATCGCCGTCTTTTAATTGATCTGTTAATTTTGCAGGGCGGGAATAAATCCCGACTTTATTCTCGCGCAAATCAATCTCAGTAAACTGTTGTAAAATACCTGATTGCAAAATAGCCGTTTGGATCATCGTGCCTTCATCTACTTTAAAGGATTTCAAATAATAACGATCCGGCAAGGCATAGGCGATTTCAATATTAATTTGGTTCATATCTTATTCTGTCTTGATGAGTTTTCCGTTATTATAGCGGAAAAGTGCAATCAATATTAACGATAAAATAGGAACACATCATGAATTGGGTATTTTTTGCTATCGGTTCAGCCTTTTTCGCTGGACTTACCGCTATTTTAGGTAAATTAGGGGTTGAAGGCATTAGCAGCAATCTTGCGACCTTTATCCGCACAATTGTGGTTTTACTCGTTACAGCAGGTATCATTAGCGCACGTAACGAATGGCAACTGCCACAACACATTGCTGCAAAACCACTCACCTTTTTAATTCTTTCTGGTGTTGCTACAGGGCTATCTTGGCTTTGTTATTATCGCGCGTTGCAAATGGCACCCGCTTCTTGGGTTGCGCCCATTGATAAACTCAGTGTAGTGATTGCCATTATTTTAGGCGTGGTATTGTTAGGCGAACCCTTAAGCATGAAATTAGTCATAGGAAGTCTATTAATTCTCTCAGGTGTTTTAGCCTTAGCCTTATAGATTGAGAAATTAGCCCTTTTTCGCTACAATACGCCACTATTTTTATTCAAGCTGAAAACTATGTCTGA
>CAJLFU010000056.1 GCA_905205995.1 uncultured Haemophilus sp.
ATAAAATGGCTGAGGCAAAAGATGCAATGTCTTCTAAAATGGAAGAAGTAAAAAATTCAGCTTCTGAAGCAAAAAATGCAGCGGCGGATAAAGCGGCTGAAGCTAAAGATGCTGCAGCCGATAAAGCAGCTGAAGTGAAAGATGCTGTGACTAAATAATTAAACTTTTGTAAAATGAAAACCTATCAGAGATTATCTGGTAGGTTTTTTCTTTTGGAGCAATAAAATGTTATGTGCAATTTATAAAAGTTTACGTAAGCCAGGCTGCTACCTCTATATTTCGAAACGAGATGATTTTTCAGCTGTACCAGACGTATTGATGCAAAGTTTTGGTAAGCCTCAGTTTCTTATGCCATTTAATTTGAAAGGAAGCAAACCGCTTGTTCATGCAAATAAAAACGAGGTAATGGAAAAAATTACTCAGCAAGGATTTTATCTCCAAATGCCAAAACAAGATGATGGCTTATTTAATAGTTTGAGTGAGATCAAATAAGCTTTTTATTTTTTCCTAAAAATCTCCAAATCTTGCTTTATCTCAATATTTTCTTCAAAAAACTCCTTTAAAATTCACCAGACTTTTAAAAGGAGAATGAAAATGAGTAGTTTCTTTGTGGCAGGTACAGATACCAACGTGGGCAAGACCACCGCCTGCCGTGCCATTATTCAGGCATTACAAGCAAAGGGCGTGCGAATTGTGGGTTATAAGCCGATTGCTTGTAGCTGTGAAGAGGGTATCTATCCTGTCGAAAATCAGTCTAATGAATCCCAAACAGATTATGATGCTGAAAATAATTCAGATGTGTTAACTTTAATGGATGCAACGAATGAGCCAGTATCTTATCAAGAAGTAAATAGCTATACTTTTACTCATTCCTTGCCGATGCTGACTCGAGATAAATCACGCATTAAATTAAGCAAGATTGATCAGGCTTTAACGACATTAGTGAAAAAATATCAATCCGTTGTAGTAGAAGGTTCATTTGGCTTACTCACCCCCATGGCGGAAGGTAAAAGCTTTGCTGATTGGGTTGTTGAGCATAAAATGCCTATTGTATTGGTTGTTGGCATTAAGGAAGGCTGTATCAACCATGCACTACTTACCGCTCAAGTAATTAAACAACTTGGCGTGCCTTTACTGGGTTGGATTGCGAATCGAATTAATCCTTGCTTGGGGCATTACAAAGAAGTTATAGAGATTTTAGAAGCTCAGATTGATGCGCCATTGTTAGGGAAAATTCCTTATATCCATAAACCAGAATCCCAAGAGTTAGGAGATTATTTAACAAATATCGATCGTTTAATGTATATGCAGACAGAATTAGTTAAATAGTCACTTTAAATAAAAAGTAAAAGTGCGGTTAAAACTTATTAGATTTTAACCGCACTTTTTTATTCTTCATCTTCAGAGAGTTCTTTTTTCAGAATATCCTCTTCCGCTAGGCTAGATAAACGAGCAATGGCATTACGGTAAGATATTTCAAGGGTTTCTCGACTGGTTGCAATAACCCCTTGATCTACTAAGAAACCATCATTTACATCATACACCCAGCCATGTAGGGAGAGTTTTTGTCCACGTTCCCAAGCGCTTTTTACGATAGATGTGCGCCCTAGGTTATAAACTTGCTCTGCAACATTTAATTTAGTGAGCATATCTGCGCGTTTTTCTGCTGAAAGATTGCCTAACAGATGCCCATGTTTGAACCAAATATCACGAATATGGAGCAACCAGTTATTGATCAATCCAAGATCGTGATCTTGCATAGCAGCTTTAATACCACCACAATTTGTGTGGCCACAGATAATGATATGTTCAATTTTGAGTACATCAACGGCATATTGCACAACCGAAAGACAGTTAAAATCGGTATGAATAACTTGATTGGCAACATTACGATGAACAAATAACTCGCCAGGCTCAAGATTTGTTAATTTTTCGGCTGGAACACGGCTATCTGAGCAGCCAATCCAAAGATAATGAGGGGTTTGATGATCAGCCAGTTCTTTGAAATAAGTGGAGTTTTCTTCTTTCATTCTTTGCGCCCAACTGTAGTTGTTAGCAAAGAGCTGTTTAATTTTGTCCATTTTTACTTTCCTTAATACAATGTGCTGAAAGATTACTTTAAGCACAATAAATGAAATAGGGGATAAATTTATCGCCTAAAATGATGACCGCACTTTAAAGAAAGTGCGGTCAATTTAAACAACATTTTTAGAAATTTGCATTTCTTGGTGCGCGAGGGAATGGAATCACATCACGAATATTTTGTACGCCTGTTACATAAACAATTAAGCGTTCAAAACCAAGACCAAAGCCTGAATGTGGCACGGTACCATATTTACGAAGATCACGATACCACCAGTAATCTTCAGGATTTAAGCCCATTTCTTCCATACGTTTATCTAAAATTTCTAAACGTTCTTCACGTTGAGAACCACCGATGATTTCACCAATTCCTGGGGCGAGAACATCCATTGCAGCAACGGTTTTACCATCGTCATTTAAACGCATATAGAAGGCTTTAATATCTTTTGGATAGTTTTTCACAACAACTGGTGATTTGAAATATTCTTCCGCTAAGAAACGTTCATGTTCAGAAGATAAATCAATACCCCAAGATACTGGAAACTCGAATTTTTTACCTGATTTTAATAATACATCGATCGCATCGGTATAGTCGATTTGAGCAAAATCAGAGTTTACAAAGCTTTCTAAACGAGTAATGACATCTTTATCTACATGTTTTTCAAAGAATTTTAAGTCATCTTTGCGCTCAGCAAGCACTGCACGGAACACGTATTTCAACATGTCTTCTGCTAATTTAGCATTGTCAGAAAGTGTTGCAAAAGCAACTTCAGGTTCAACCATCCAGAATTCTGCAAGGTGACGCGTTGTATTTGAATTTTCAGCACGGAATGTTGGACCGAAAGTATAGATTTTGCTTAGTGCACACGCGTAAGTCTCACCGTTTAATTGGCCAGAAACAGTTAAAAATGATTCTTTACCGAAGAAGTCTTGACTGAAATCGACTTTACCATCTTCACTACGAGGAAGATTTTCTAAATCAAGTGTTGAAACACGGAACATTTCGCCCGCACCTTCAGTATCTGAAGCGGTAATTAATGGAGTAGCGACCCAATAGAAACCTTGTTCGTGGAAGAAGCGATGAATAGCTTGCGCCAAGCAGTGACGAACACGCGCGACTGCACCGATAATATTGGTACGAGGACGTAAGTGAGCCACTTCACGTAAGTATTCAATCGAGTGGCGTTTTGCTGCCATTGGGTAAGTATCAGGATCTTCTACAAACCCTGTCACTTCTACTTTTTCAGCTTGAAGTTCAACAGCTTGACCTTCAGCAGGTGACTCAACAATCGTACCGGTTACGATAACAGAGCAACCCGTTGTTAAGCGTAAGACTTCGCTCTCATAATTTTCAATATCGTTATTAACAATCGCTTGAATAGGATCAAAGCAAGAGCCGTCATAAACAGCAAGGAAAGAAAGACCAGCTTTAGAATCACGACGGGTACGGACCCATCCGCGTACGGTAACTTTTTCGCCTATAGCGATTTTACCTTGTAACACATCAACAATAGATGCAACTTTAGACATATAAACCTCTGTAATTCATTATAAATTAGGCAAGAAAACTGCGTTAGTTTACCTTAAATCGCAAAATTTTCCATAAAAAGTTAGTGTAAATCGGGCTTGCACAGTAAAATAATTGCTTCACTTTATTTAGGAGAAAAACTATGTGGTCTGATATTTTGACCGGCTATGGCATTTTTATTTTAGAGATTTTGACGATTTTACTTGTAATCGCCGCTATCGTAGCAATGATTATTTCTGCGAAACAACGTAATGCAACACATCATGGTGAATTAATTGTGACAGATCTTTCTGAAGAATTTAAGGAGACAGTTAAGCATTTACGCGATTTCCAACTTTCAGAAGAAGAGCTTAAACAAGCGGAAAAAGCAGAGAAGAAAGCCAAAAAACAAGAAGCAAAGGCTTTAAAAGCAAAATTAAAAAACGGTGAGAAAGCTGCACCTAGACCTTGTGTTTACGTGCTCGATTTTAAGGGAGATATTTCTGCATCAGAAACAACCGCACTTCGTGAGGAAATTTCCGCGATTATTAATGTGGCGAAAGCCGATGATGAAGTCTTACTACGCCTAGAAAGCCCAGGTGGTGTTGTTCATGGTTATGGCTTAGCTGCTTCACAGTTAGCTCGCTTAAAACAAAAAGGGATTAAATTAACGGTTGCAGTAGATAAGGTCGCTGCAAGTGGTGGGTATATGATGGCTTGTGTGGCAGATAAGATTGTTTCTGCGCCTTTTGCGATTATCGGTTCTATTGGTGTGGTTGCACAAATTCCGAATATTCATCGTTTATTGAAAAAACATGATGTTGATGTTGATGTGATGACAGCTGGAGAATTTAAACGTACCGTCACGGTATTAGGTGAAAATACCGAAAAAGGGAAACAGAAATTCCAATTAGAACTTGAAGAAACCCATCAATTATTTAAACAATTTGTGGCCCAGAATCGACCGCACTTAGATGTGGATAAAGTCGCGACAGGTGAGCATTGGTTTGGTCAGCAAGCCCTAGATCTTCAGCTAGTCGATGAGTTAGCAACCAGTGATGATATTATTCTTGAAAAGATGAAAGATAAGTCAGTACTCTCAGTGAAATACAAAGTGAAAAAGCCACTTTTACAAAAAATAGGTAAACAGGCAGAAGAAAGTATTGAGGGTATTATCCATCGAAATTTAACAAAAAATGGGCAAGATTTTATTCAATAAGAAAAATTTTTTACTTATTTGACAACTCTTTACACAACTTTACAAAAAAGTTCCATAAAAAATCATTTTTTAATGTTTTTTTATTTACAAGTTAAAGAATTATGACTACCATACGTAATGAAACTTTTTATAGTTTTATTTGTAAAATTTATAAAGTTTAGTTGTGTAGGTTCTTCTTGCAAGGATTGCACCTTAACAGTAAAAAGGTAAAGAAATGAAATTATCTCGTATTTTATTATCTGCAGTTGCAGTAGCAACAGTTGCTGCTTGTGGTAACTTAAGCAAAGTTACAGAAGCTGGTACTCCAGAATATAAAGAAGTTGATGGTCAACAAGTACCACAACTTGTATGGCCTAAAATTGATAAAGCAGGCTTCAACCATGATGGTAGCCAATTTGGTTCATGGCCAAACTGGGACAACGTTCGTATGATCGAACGTGGTATGAACAAAGACCAATTATATAACCTAATCGGTCGTCCACACTTCTCTGAAGGTTTATACGGTGTTGAAGAGTGGGATTATGCGTTCAACTATCGTGAGAATGGTGTTCACAAAATTTGTCAATACAAAATATTATTTGACAAAAACCATAATGCTCAAAGCTTCTTCTGGTATCCAAACGGTTGTAACGGAAACTCAGCATTTACTTTAAGTGGTGACTTCTTATTCGACTTCGATAAAGATACTTTAACCCCACGTGGTAAAGAAGTTGTTGATAACGTTGCAGCACAATTAAAAGAAACTGGTGCTAAAGAAGTTAAAGTTGCAGGTTATACTGACCGTTTAGGTTCTGATGCTTACAACTTAGATCTTTCTCAACGTCGTGCAGACCGTGTTAAAGCTCGTTTAATTCAAGATGGCGTAACATCTGAAATTACAGCTGTTGGTTACGGTAAAGTCCCACAAGTTAAAGCTTGTAACGGTTATAAACACGCAAGTAAAGCTGAGAAAGACTGTTTACGTCCAAACCGTCGTGTAGAAATCACCGCTTCTGGTTCTGTATTAAAATTACAAGAAGGTGGTCAAACTAACGGTGGAACTCAAGGTCCAGCACCTCTTTATCAAAAATAATGGATATAGATAGAGAAGACAAAAAGAGCGTAATAAAAATTACGCTCTTTTTTATTTGATACTTAAGAAATTATTCAAGTAAAAGTTCTTCAATCAATTTAGTGGTTAAGTTGATATAACTTCCATTAAAACGATGGCTGAAATTTAGTAAATAATAGAGCTGGTAAAGGTGTTTTCTTTCTTCAGAACCTTCTTTATCAAGCGGAAAAGTGCGGTCATAAATTTCATAGAATTCAGGTGAGAAAGGTTGGAATAGTTCACTGAATGCTAAATCACACTCTCTATCCCCCCAGTAGCAAGCAGGGTCATAAGTAAAGGTTTGATTACTTACAATAGCAGTATTTTCAACCCATAAGTTACCATGTAACAAAGAGGGTTTCGGATTATGCTTTGCAAGCTTTTGCTTTACTTTCTCAGTTATTAAATCAAGATCGCCAAAATCCAATCCTTTATCTTTGCAAAGCTGTAATTGCCATCCAATGCGTTGTTCTGCAAAGAATTTCGCCCAACTCCCATTCCATTTGTTAGGTTGATACTCAGGGCCAAGCCAAGTATCAAAATCTAAACCATAGTTTTTAGTACCGGATACTTGATGAAGTTTTGCTAATTCTTCGCCAAAATGTGCGGTGGCATTAGTTTGTTGAGTAATAGGAAGCGCTTCTAACAATAAGAAACTATGGTTTTGAGAACAGCCTATGCCATAAACTTGTGGAAGTCTGATTGTATTGGTTTTGCCTAGTAGGTTTAATTGATCAGCCTCAGCACGAAACATTGAACGATAAGACCGTTCATTCACTTTAACAAAGACAGGTTGGATTCCATCCGTAATAAGCCAAGTTTCATTTACTTCGCCACCAGGAACTTTGTTTTTTTCTTTGATGTTATAGTAAGCACCAAATTGATCAGCTAAGACTTGAGAAATTGATTTCCACATAATACGCCTCCTAGACATGCTTGATTCCCCCTCATTCTATCCAAAATGTTAAAAATTACTGTGATATATCTCAAAAAATAGCAAAAATCTTTGTCATTTTTCACCTGAAACATCAATTCACTAATAAACGCGTGATTTTTTAATGAGTTAGTATTATCATTAAGTGTATTTTTAGTTAGAAAAGATAATCAGGGGAAACTATGCAACATCTGAAAGATCTTGTTGAGAAAGCAAAATCGGCGATTGAACAAATCGAAAATAGAAGTTTAGCCACATTAGATGAAATTCGTGTGGAATATTTTGGCAAAAAAGGGCATTTCACCCAACTTATGCAAGAGTTGCGTAATGTTGCAGCGGAAGAGCGTCCAGCAATGGGGGCTAAAATCAATGAAGCAAAACAAGCAGCATTAGATTTTTTAAATGCTAAAAAAGCAGAGTGGGAACAAGCAGAACTCAATGCGAAATTGGAAAAAGAGCGTATTGATGTGAGTCTTCCTGGTCGTAAAACAGAAACTGGTGGTTTACACCCAGTGACCATTACCATCAATCGCGTAACAAAATTCTTTTCAGAGTTAGGTTTTTCAGTTGAAACTGGTCCCGAAATTGAAAGTGATTATTACAATTTCGATGCATTGAATATCCCTAAACATCACCCAGCACGTGCTGATCACGATACATTCTGGTTTAATCCAGAATTATTACTTCGTACACAAACCTCAGGTGTGCAAATTCGTACCATGGAAAAAATTCAGCCGCCTATTCGTATTATGGCGCCAGGTCGTGTATATCGTAACGACTACGATCAAACACACACACCAATGTTCCATCAAATTGAATTGCTTTATGTAGATAAAAAAGCAAACTTCACCGAGTTAAAAGGCTTATTACACGATTTCTTACGTGCATTTTTTGAAGAAGATTTACAAGTTCGTTTCCGTCCATCCTATTTCCCATTTACCGAGCCTTCTGCTGAAGTCGATGTAATGGGCAAAAATGGTAAATGGTTAGAAGTATTAGGTTGTGGTATGGTGCATCCTAATGTGTTACGTAACGTAGGTATTGATCCAAATGAATATTCTGGCTTTGCAGTAGGCATGGGGGTTGAGCGTTTAACTATGTTACGCTACAACGTCACAGATTTACGTTCATTCTTTGAAAACGACTTACGTTTTTTAAAACAATTTAAGTAATTAACCGTTGGGTTAAATTGACGATAATGATTAATTTAGAACGTAACACGTTCATCAATAAAGGATACAGAGATAATGAAATTTAGCGAAAATTGGGTGAGAGAATGGGTTAATCCATCAATTTCAACAGAGCAGTTATGTGATCAAATCACGATGCTTGGTTTAGAAGTTGATGGTGTTGAAAAAGTAGCGGGTGATTTTACTGGCGTTGTTGTGGGTGAAGTTGTTGAATGTGCACAACACCCAGATGCAGATAAATTACGTGTCACTAAAGTAAATGTTGGTGGCGAGCGCTTATTAGATATCGTTTGTGGTGCACCAAATTGCCGTCAAGGTTTAAAAGTAGCATGTGCAACTGAAGGCGCTGTATTACCTGGTGATTTTAAAATTAAGAAGACTAAATTACGTGGCCAACCTTCAGAAGGGATGCTTTGTTCATTCTCTGAATTAGGCATTGATGTGGATGCAGATGGTATTATTGAATTACCGTTAGATGCACCAGTAGGCACAAATCTACGTGAATATTTAGATTTAGATGATAAAGCCATTGAAATTAGTTTAACGCCAAACCGTGCAGATTGTTTAAGCATTGCTGGTGTTGCACGTGAAGTTGGTGTGGTTAATAAACAAGTTGTTAATCAACCGCACTTTGATGCCGTACCTGCAACGATTTCAGATAAAGTTCAAATTGAATTAAACGCGCCAGAAGCATGTCCACGTTATTTATTGCGCGTGGTGAAAAATGTGAATGTTAAAGCGCAGTCACCAATTTGGTTACAAGAAAAATTACGTCGTTGTGGTATTCGTTCTATCGATCCAATTGTGGATATCACCAACTATGTTTTACTTGAATTAGGTCAACCAATGCATGCTTTTGATGCATCAAAAGTGGCTCAACCTGTTCAAGTACGTTTAGCCAATAATGACGAAGAACTCGTTTTATTAGATGGCACAACCGCAAAATTACAATCGAATACTTTAGTGATTGCAGACCAAAAAGGCCCATTAGCAATGGCGGGTATCTTTGGTGGTCAAGCTAGTGGTGTTGACGCTGAAACAACAAAAGATGTGATTTTAGAAGCGGCATTCTTCGCACCATTAGCGATTGCGGGACGTGCAAGACAATATGGTTTACACACAGATTCTTCACATCGCTTTGAACGTGGTGTTGATTTTACGCTACAACGTCACGCAATGGAAAGAGCAACAGCATTGTTACTTGAAATTTGTGGCGGTGAAGCAGGCGAAATTTGTGAGGTCGTGAGCGAGCAATATTTACCAAAAGTCAATGAAGTGACTTTACGTCGTGAAAAATTAGATAGCTTATTAGGTCATCATATCGAAACTGAAACCGTGACCGAGATTTTTGAACGTTTAGGTTTTGCCGTGAAATATGCAAATGATGTTTGGACTGTGACTTCTGCAAGCTGGCGTTTTGATATTGAAATCGAAGAAGATTTAATTGAAGAAGTGGCGCGTATTTATGGTTATAACAGTATTCCAAATAATGCACCATTAGCACATCTTCGAATGCGTGAGCATAAAGAAGCCGATTTAGAATTAAGCCGAATTAAGACCGCACTTGTGGATGCAGATTATCAAGAGGCAATTACTTATAGCTTCGTTGATCCAAAAGTACAGACTTTACTTCATCCAGAAATTGATGCACTTGTATTGCCAAACCCAATTTCAGTTGAAATGTCAGCAATGCGTGTTTCATTATTAAGTGGATTACTCGGTGCAGTACTATACAACCAAAATCGTCAACAAAACCGCGTGCGTTTATTTGAAACAGGTTTACGTTTTATTCCTGATACTAATGCTGAATTTGGTGTTCGCCAAGAATTTGTGCTTGCTGGTGTGATTACCGGTACAGCGAAATCAGAATGTTGGACAGGTAAAGCAGAAAATGTAGATTTCTTTGATCTTAAAGGTGATTTAGAAAGTATTCTTTCTCTCACCGAAGTGGGTAGCCGAGTTAAATTTGTGGCAAAAGCACACAGTGCATTGCACCCAGGGCAATCAGCTTCAATTGAATTAGATGGAAAAGAAATTGGTTTTATTGGAACTATTCATCCACTTATCGCTCAAAAACTAGGATTAAATGGCAAAGCGGTTGTTTTTGAAATTTTATGGGAGGCCATTGCAAATCGTCGTGTGGTTCAAGCCAAAGAGATTTCAAAATTCCCAGCAAACCGTCGTGACTTAGCTTTAGTCGTTGCCGATAATGTGCCAGCAGGCGATATTATCGAAGCATGTAAGCAAGCTGGCGGAGAAAAATTAACACAAGTCAATTTATTCGACGTATATCAAGGCATTGGCGTTGCTAGCGGATATAAGAGCTTAGCAATCAGTTTAACTATTCAAGATAATGAAAAAACGCTTGAAGATGATGAGATTAATGCGGTAATCTCTGCTGTATTAAACGAAGTTAAACAACGCTTTAATGCGGAGCTTAGAGACTAAACAGGAGACTAACATGGCAACGATTACAAAAATTGATATTACTGAATACTTATTAGATAAGTATCAATTACAAAAAGCTGAAGCTAAAGCATTAGTGGAAGACTTTTTTGAGGAAATTCGTTTATCGTTAGAATCTGGTGGTGAAGTGAAATTATCAGGTTTTGGTAATTTTGAACTTCGTAATAAAGCTTCCCGTCCAGGGCGTAATCCAAAAACAGGTGAAAGCATTCCTGTTTCTGCTCGCCGTGTAGTGGCATTCAAGCCAGGGCAAAAATTACGTGCTCGTGTGGAAAACACCAAGCCAAAACAATAGTAAGAAAAGTGCGGTCGTTTTTGACCGCATTTTTGTCAGGATTGAACATGAATAAGATTAAATGTGCTTTTTTAGTCGCAGGAAGTTTTTTACTTTTTGCTTGTTCAAGTGGTGTTCGTGAAGATTATGCAATGAACTATAAAGGTCAGATTGGTGATCCTATTATGGCCATTGCCATGTTAAGTGAACAACAATATGAATGGGCGGGTACACCTTATGTTTTAGGTGGACAGTCTCGTGGCGGTATTGATTGTTCTGGTTTTGTGCAAAAGACCTTTATTGATCGTTTTAATATCAATCTTCCTCGAACGACGAAAGATCAAGCTGGTTACGGAAAACTTGTTCGGAAAGAAGATATCCAAACTGGCGATTTAATTTTCTTTAAAACGGGACGAGGACCAAATGGCTATCATGTTGGGATTTATGTAAAAGAAGATAAGTTTTTACATGCTTCAACCAAAGGTGGCGTGATTTACTCTTCGATGAACAGCCCTTATTGGAAAAAAGCTTTTTGGCAAGTTAGACGAGTATAGTGAAAAGAAAAAAAGTGCGGTTAGTTTTAACCGCACTTT
>CAJLFU010000057.1 GCA_905205995.1 uncultured Haemophilus sp.
GCTAAATCAAGAAAATCAAGACTATCTTTGCTTGTTTTTCCGCTAAATCCATCTCGAAGTACGCTTGCAGAAACAGCACTACCATTTTTAACTCCTTGATGAAAAATTTTTAGAGCATCTGAATATTTTTTATGATATTTCAAGTTAAAGGCCAAAGTTTTTGAAGCATCTGTCATCCCTTGTTCTGATGAGCAAGACCATAACTGCCTTGCAATATCCATCCGATATTTAAATGCTTCTTCTGTTTCTGATTCATCCTCTATATCTGATAATATTTCAGCCACTGTATATTGTGCTTCTCGACTCCCTAAATCTGCAGCTTTTCTCAAATAAGCATATTTGCCGCCCTCTTCGGTACGTACACCGTAACCTTCATCCAAATAACCATATAGATTATAGTAGGCTGTCGCCGGCAACTGTTTTGCCAGTTCTTCGTTGAGATTAAGCACTTCCGTTTGTGGCATATCGGTGCTAATGCGCCCGGTGTTTAACAGATATTGCAACCGCACATTAGCTTTATAATCGCCATTAGCCGCAGCTATGCGGTAATAACGGGCTAAGCCGTTCCATACTTCATCGCCCTTATCTCCCGTCCACATATTATGCAAATCGTGATAAAGGGCGTAGTTATACAGCTGTTGAGTTTCTTCCGAAAGTGGCGGACGTTCTTCTTTTTTACACGTAAATTCCAATGCTGCCAACTGTTCTAATTGTGCCATTTGAGTCTTCCTTTGTTGTTCCTGTTCTTTTGCATAGCAACGTACTGGTAGCGGATCTGAAGGACCACCACCGCCCATATGTATCGGGTTACATTCAAAATAGCGATACAGGCAAAACAAACCGATGATTGTCACTATCACTATTACCAGTAAAATTTTCAGGCATTTTTTCATTGGGCACCCTATTAGAACAACATCTCAAAATAAAACCGCACTTTACAATATAAAGTGCGGTCAATATTTTATTATTTTTTTACGGATTTCGGTAAATTTGTTTCTAAATCCAGTCCATTATCTACCCGAAGTCCTGCCTGATTCGCCAATTTCTGCATCAGTGCCTCACTCGGTTTAGGCGGGGCTTCCCCTTCATACCAACGCTGGAAGGCGATTTTACCATCCCATTTCGGTAATTTTGCCGGAGGCAATGGCACAATCTCGTCTAGGTCGGGGACTTTGGGGTGGAGATAATCGTTATCAGTCAAGTAATTCCAAATGATGTTGTAACGTCTAGAGCGTTCTTCATCTGGGGCTAAATCAAGAAAATCAAAACTATCTTTGCTTGTTTTTCCGCTAAATCCATCTCTAAGCACACTGGCGGACATCGGGTCACCATTTATTACGCCTTGGTAAAAAGCTTTTAGTGCGTCAGGATAATTTTTATCACTTTTATACATAAATCCAAGAGCTCTAGATGAGTTATAAAGCCCTTGTTCTGATGAACAAGACCACAACTGCATTGCAATATCCATCCGATATTTAAATGCTCCTTCTGTTTCTGATTCATCCTCTATATCTGATAATATTTCAGCCACTGTATATTGTGCTTCACGACTTCCTAAATCTGCCGCTTTTCTCAAATAAGCATATTTGCCGCCCTCTTCGGTACGTACACCATAATCTTCATCCAAATAACCGTACAAATTATAGTAAGCCGTTGCCGGCAGTTGTTTTGCCAGTTCTTCGTTGAGATTATGCACTTCTGTTTGCGGCATATCCGTGCTAATCCGCCCAGTGTTTAACAGATATTGTAACCGCACGTTGGCTTTATAATCGCCATTAGCGGCAGCAATGCGATAATAACGGGCTAAACCATTCCATACATCATCCCCCTTATCTCCCGTCCACATATTATGCAAATCATGATAAAGGGCATAGTTATATAATTGTTGAGTTTCTTCCGAAAGTGGCGGACGTTCTTCTTTTTTACACGTAAATTCCAATGCTGCCAACTGTTCTAATTGTGCCATTTGAGTCTTCCTTTGTTGTTCCTGTTCTTTTGCATAGCAACGTACTGGTAGCGGATCTGAAGGACCACCACCGCCCATATGTATCGGGTTACATTCAAAATAGCGATACAGGCAAAACAAACCGATGATTGTCACTATCACTATTACCAGTAAAATTTTCAGGCATTTTTTCATTAGTCTAACTTACTCACTTTTGGATTCGGTCTAAAAAATTGACGTAGTGGATATAATGGTTTTGGTGATTTTTTCTTCTTTTCTGTTCGATTTCCTTCAATCAGCTTCCCCCATACATCATACGCATTCTTGGCTACATTATAATCATGCATCCCATCCGGATTGGCTGCTGCATTTTTCTTGGTATGCAAACTCCATAACCGTTTGCGTAAATCACGTGCGACCTCGCCTGTTTGTAAAATAATGCCCAATTCGGTATCCTTTTCCATACTGCGCGTATTCAAGTTTGCCGAGCTAATAATGGTAAAAGTGTCATCCATAATCGTCACTTTCGAATGCACATACACTTCCTGCCAAGCATTATCTGCCACCAAGGTACAAATATGCGCTTTGATACCCGGTGTATCTTTTAATTCATAACCTAATTTTTGGGTGAACTGACGATCTTCTTCCGGCTCAGGAACATCTTCCTTCTTTTCTACTTTTCGTTCAGCTTCTTCTACTGCCTTTTTATGCGCTGCAATTTGCTCGTTCAGTTTTTTAAGTCGTGCTTCGGTGGTCTTGTCTAGCGGAGCAGGGATTCCAAGCGTACCACGAATATTCGTTAAAGATATTCTCTTTTTTTCTGCCTCCAATTCTTCCAATCTCACATTTCTCGCCACGTTTGGCATCACATCCTGCCGGCCTAATAATTTAAGCATACTATTCGTATTAAATGTACCATCACCAATACCGCCATCTGATGAATTAGTGACAACAAACCAATGAATTGGTCCTGGCCGACCTTGTCGCATTGTTTTCCAGTGAGCTAAAAACTCTTCAACCAAAGTTGGCCAACGAAAATACTGGTTTTCAGTATAAAGATAACTGGTGGTCTGCTTAATGTTTTTTAAATAGACCTTCATAATATCTTTTACCCGCGGACTATCAAAAGTCCGAACAATCTGAGCATTCAGTACCGTACCATTATTTCCTAAATTTGGATTGGGCTGAAAGTTCGTACGTTGTATTCCGCTTCGATTTTTCGTGAGGTTTTCACTTTTATCATAGTTTCCTCGATTATCAAAAAAACCATTACGATCCCAGGCCTGACAAAAATTATAATTTAAATCCCATAATACCTGCCCTGTTACAATGCTAGAAACATCTTGTAGTGGCGTATTAACATTTTTTCCTACATTACCAGCTTTAAGGTTACCATAAATATGAGTACTGCTATCCCAGTAGTTATCTATCATATTATGTTCCATCACAAAGCCTACTGCTTTCTGAGCGTTTTCATAATCAATTAATACCATTTTTTGGTGATGGCTAGAGGTCAGTTGAAGAAGCAATTCTGCTTTCCAAGGCAGATTCTTATCCGCATAAACTTCTCCCTTTTTAAGAAATTTACCAAAACCATTAAAAAATGTAATACGGCGATTTTTATACTGAATCTTTTTTAACCGTTCCTTATCGCTAGATATTTTCCATAAATAAGGAAATCTTGCGTTATCTCTCTCTTCTAATCCAGCTGCGATTTTATCAAGTTCCTCACTACTTCCATCTGACGAATTACGAATCTTATCAAATCTTGTATGAAACTCGCCCTCTATTGCTTCATACCAAAGATGGTCATATTCCATCTGCTCCTTAGAAATTTCCTTTACCGGGCGTCCATAACCAATCACATTTTTATTTCCCAAATTCGCAGAGTCACTACTGAGAGGATTACGTGTTTGAGCATCCAACCACATACTCCAAACAAGCACTCTTACCTTTACGCCTTCTAAAGCTTTTTTAATAAGAAGATCACCAATACGTAAAGACTTACCATCACGTTTAAAATACATAGAAGGCTGAAGCCCCCAAATCGCAATATCAATAGAATGTTGAGCATTGGCAATTTTGTCATATAAGGCACCAAATGCCTCTTCACCGTTCACCAATGCCTTAAATGTTGCAGGAACAGGCTGGCTGTGAGCATCGGATTCACTTGCATTTCTTACTTTCTTATCTGGATCTGTCAAAAACCAACTCAATCCAACTTTTGCCTTTGGCATATATTTGGAAGCTGGAATTTGAATAGGCTTTTTTGTTACATCAGTCATTCTATAACCCTTTCTTACACTAGTTTTCCAATTAATTTTGCGTAGTTCTTGGCTTCTTCAAGCGCTTCTTTTATATTTTTTTCTGGATCTAAATAGAAGCCATGACTCATTATCTCGTCCTTATCCGAATCATTGACAAACTCCTCAATCATCGGAATTTCATAATGAATCCCATTAATAAATTTGACTTCATATTTTTCTACATTTTCTTCATGTGTAATTTCAATCTCACCCTTATCATCCGTCATACCCTTTCCGATTTCTTTCCCATCTGCATATAACGTATAAGGCATACCAATTAGTGGCTGTTCAGAGTGTGGAGATAAGAAAAATTGTATCTGCATTAAAGGTGAATTTGGTGTATGGTTTTCTGTTTCGAAACGTGTCACCCCATCAGCCGCTCCCGCATCTTCCGTAAGTGGTCCCTCAACATACACATTCCCAATCAACGTAATCCCTTCTTGGTTTAACACGATTTCACCGGCTGGGCCTTGAATATGGACTTCGTCATAACCTTCTAAATCAAACTGTTCACAAACTTGTTCAAAAAGCTCACCCGCAACCCAGCTGCCATTTTGGGCAATTTCAATCGTTAAGTCTTGTCCGACTTTGATGAGGCTATCAGCATGGACGTTAACTCGACGGTTATTATTCACATTCAGAATATCGTCTTTTTCTATTTTCGTGATTCGATTGCGTCCAATGCTGCGCATTTGGTCTCGATTGATGGTCAGGTCTTCATCTTGTCCGACTGTTTCCATTCGGTCATTGCCTATATGGATTGTTTCATTGCGACCAACTTGCTCTGTGCGGTCGTGTCCTACTTGGGTCGTTTCATCATGTTTAACGATATGATTAAGGTCTTTCTCTGCATGAATAAAGACTTCTTCCCGTCCCATTTCATCTTCAAAACGCAGTTCATTAAAACCATTGCCCTTGTGCGTTTTAGATTTTATGGTCATGCGGGTCTTATGTTTTGGAAGCTCGTAAGGTGGCTCTGTGGTGCTGTGATAAGTTCTCCCCACAACAATCGGTTGGTCCGGGTCGCCATTTAGATATTTCACCAGCACTTCATGGCCAATTCGCGGAATCATCATATTACCGTATTGTGCGCCAGCCCAACCTTGAGCCACTCGCACCCAACAAGAGCTATGTTCATCAAAGTTGCCTAATCTATCCCAAGGGAATTGCAGTTTGACTCTTCCCCATTCATCACAGTAGATCTCTTCTCCTTCGGGACCTGTAACATGAGCAACTTGTGTTCCGCGAATAATCGGACGCGGTTTTAATGGGCTACGCCAAGGCTTGTTGTGAGGAATCAGGAAAAGTGTGTTTTCATAGCGGTTGCCTTCTTCCCCCGCCTCTTCATCTAAAGTGCCCGTTTGTTTACCGAAGTGCTCAACACGCACCACTAGCCAATCTTGATTGAAGGCTGAATTGGCATGCCCTTCTAAGGTAAAACCATAACCCGGAATAACACGCATATCATCACCCGCTGCATTCGCGGTTTCAGAAAGGGCCAGTTCTGATTCTAAACGATAAAGACTGAACGGATTGCCTTGTTCATCTTTCTTATATCGCCCAGGATAATCGTATTTTTCATAAACTGTCGCAGAATTGACCGCACTTTTAGACGTATCGCTATCAGTCAGCGCGGATGCTTGTGAATGATGTTGATGTTCGAGGTTGTAATTCGGATTTAAAAAGGTGTAATCTCGTAAGGTTTGGCTTGTTGTCGTCACCTTACGGCAATAGTCAAATCGCCAAAGGCAAGCAAATGAACGGTCCCCTGCGGGCTTCGCATTATAGGTTAATGTGCCAAGAATCGGAGAAGCGATACTTTGATGACCAAAACGCAACTCATGGTTGTCTGCTCGATGGTCAAAGTAATAATACCAGCCTTCTTCCGCCGCCAAGCGTTCAATAAAAGCCAAATCAGTTTCACGATATTGCACACAATATTCACGCTCCCAATCTGAAGGTAAAGGCTCAAAGGAAACCTTTTCTACACGATTTTTTTGCAATAAAGTGCGGATGATTTTTTCGCTGTTTTGATGTTGGAATATTCGGCTATCAGATTGAAATGCTGCTCGCGCTAAAGCCGGCTCCACCACCATTTGATAATGCGTACGAACAAACCCTGTTTTCCCCACACCGAAACTGGTCACAATTCCATTCAAATAGCGAACCGGTTGTTCACCTTGCCAAAAAGTGAAGGTCACGGATTGATCCATTAATGCTGAAAATGAAATATTCGGATCAAAACTTGATAGCTGAAGCTCTAATCGAAATGGCTCTGAAAGCCCTTCAGTTAGCTTAAAACTGATCACATCAAAAGTATGTTTTTCACCGGCATCAAGGGTGTAACGGTAGTCGGATTGAACAGCCATGATTGTCCTTTGTTTAACGCGTAAAATATCGCCTAGTATAATGTAATTTCATCTATTTCTAAATAGTAAAAATAGTTGTAGTAAATTTCTATATAAAAAAATAAAATACCTAAGTTTATTTATCTTTCAAATGCTTTATTAAACATAAGGATCTCAAATAATGATCAAAATTAACTTAGCCGCGACATTAGGGGCATTAAATGACGTTTCTAAATTAATGTTAGAAGAATCTGCCGCTTATGCAATTAGTTGCGGTGAATCGGAAGTGCTTCCAGCCCATTTATTACTTAAGTCATTGGAAAATCCATTCTCAGACGTTCGCTTTATTTTAAATAAACTTAACATTTCTCACGAAGAACTGTCCGCACTTTTACTCAGCAAAACGCAAACATCTCACACTAATATTGACTCAGTACCAAGCTTCTCGCCATTATTGATTGAAATGTTGCAAGAAGCATGGTTACTCGGATCACTTGAGTTTGAACAGACACAAATTCGCAGTGCAAGCATTTTCTTAGCATTGGTATTGAATGCATCGCGCTATTTACCAACTGCTGTTGCGAGCTACTTAAATCAAATTAACAAAGAAACATTACGTCAATCTTTACTTGTATTTGCTAAAGGCTCCGCAGAATCTCAAACTACACAAGAAAATACCGCAGCCCCTTCAGCTGTACATACAGATCAATCTGATTTAGCACGTTTTGCTGAAAATTTAACCGCTAAAGCCTCTGCGGGTAACATTGATCCGGTTCTCGCTCGTGACAAAGAAATTGATCTGATGATTGATATTCTTTCACGCAGAAGAAAAAACAATCCGATTGTAGTTGGTGATGCGGGTGTCGGTAAAAGTGCATTAATTGAAGGATTAGCATTACGCATCGTCAATAAACAAGTTCCTCCACATTTACAAAATGTTGAACTGTGGAGCCTAGATCTTGCTGCTTTACAATCTGGCGCATCAATCAAAGGGGAATTTGAAAAACGCTTAAAATCGGTGATTGATTTTGTAAAAAATAGCACAACGCCAATTGTTCTTTTTATTGATGAAGCCCATACACTTATTGGTGCGGGTGGTAGCGAAGGTGGCAACGATGCAGCCAACCTTTTAAAACCGGCGCTTGCTCGAGGAGAACTTCGCACAATTGCAGCCACGACTTGGTCTGAATATAAAAAATATGTAGAACGTGATCCTGCTTTATCCCGTCGTTTCCAGTTAGTGAAAGTAGACGAACCTTCCATTGAAGAAAGTATTGTTATTCTACGTGGTTTAAAACCACTCTACGAAAAAGCGCATGGCGTTTATATCACGGGTGAAGCACTTGAAACCGTAACAAAACTATCTGCACGTTATATTGCGGCGAAAAAGCTTCCGGATAAAGCGATTGATATTTTAGACACGGCTTGTGCGCGCGTTTCTACAGCAAAAGACACACCACCAAAACGCTTAAGCTACTTAGATAATAAGATCCATGAAATCAATGTTGCCATTGCTGAATTTGATCGTGATTATCAGCTAGGTGAAACAGTTGATAGTACAGTAAAAACAAAACTAGAAAATCAACTCACTGAATTAGCCGAAGAAAAAAATGTGCTTTCTTCTCGATTTGAATCTCAAAAAGCATTAGTGGAAGAAATTTTATCCTTACGGACAAAACTCTCTGATTCTGAAACAGAATATACTGAAGAAGAACGTCAAGAATTGATCGCTCAATTACAAGCGAAAAAAGCGGAATATGAAGCAATCAAGCCTGAAGAATGTTTAATTCATGCTGAAGTGGGCAGCAAACAAATTACTGCGGTGATTGCTGATTTAACTGGTATTCCTGTAAATAGCATGACTGGTGATGAACTCACTAAACTCACCGAGCTTCCTGATATTCTTAATGACAATATCAAGGGGCAATCTCAAGCCATTGAGCAAATTCACAAAAACTTGCTTACTGCTATGGCGGACTTACGCCGTGCTGGTACCCCGTTAGGCGCATTATTACTTGTTGGCCCGAGTGGCGTAGGTAAAACTGAAACCGCAATTCAAATTGCAGAACATATCTTTGGGGGCAAACAATTCCTGACCACGATTAATATGTCTGAATACCAAGAAAAACATACTGTTTCACGTTTAATTGGTTCGCCTCCGGGTTATGTGGGCTATGGTGAAGGTGGCTTATTGACTGAAGCCATTCGTCAAAAACCTTACTCTATCGTGCTATTAGACGAAGTGGAAAAAGCCCATCCAGATGTGCTTAACTTATTCTATCAAGCCTTTGATAAAGGTGAACTGGCTGATGGTGAAGGTCGTTTAATTGACTGTAAAAATATTCTCTTTATGCTCACCTCAAACTGTGGTTTTGATGCTGCAAATGATCCGTTTGCCGTGAAAAGTGATGAAGAATTACGTCGTTCGCTTCTCACATTCTTCAAACCGGCATTGCTTGCCCGTATGCAAATTGTGCAATATCACTATTTAACGACAGATGTAATGCAACGCATTGTAAAAGCAAAATTAGCGAAATTAGAGAAATTAATCGCTGAGCGTTATAAAGCGACTGTTACTATCGCAGAAAATATTCTTAAACATATTGAGCAACAATGTGAAGCTGATACAAATGGTGCCCGTTTGGTTGATGCAATTCTTGAAGGACAACTTTTACCACCACTTTCCTTGGCATTGCTTCAACGCATCGCGAGTGGTGAGAAAATGTCAAATATCGCGATCAATTTTGAGAATGGTGAATACCAAGTTGAGATTGTGTAATTTATGATACAAAACGTCTAAAAATTTAACCGCACTTTAGCTTTCATTCATAAAGTGCGGTCATCTTTTAGGTTATTTTCTTGAGATTTATATTTCAACCTTCAGAATTGAACTGCACAGCAGTTATTGCTATGATTTCAGAAGGCATTTTGCCTCTTCAATCATTTTAAAAGGAAC
>CAJLFU010000058.1 GCA_905205995.1 uncultured Haemophilus sp.
TGGACCAAGGTTTACGTTTCGCAATCCGTGAAGGTGGCCGTACAGTAGGTGCTGGCGTTGTTGCGAAAATCATCAAATAATTGATGGATTAACTGTAACAAGTTAGATTAAGAAGGCGTATCGAAAGATGCGCCTTTTTGTTTGCCTAAAATTCCGCAAAATTATAATGAAAATTCAAATTAAAAAAGTGAATGTTGGGAAGAGAAAAATATTTGTTGGAGGAAAAAAAGTGGCGGAAGGTCATGGGAGTTGAACCCACCCGGGAACGCTGGCGTCCCCAACAGGATTTGAAGTCCTGTCACCTCACCGGAGATGACGACCTTCCGTTATTGAAATTGCGGTTACTTTAGCGTAAATTAGTTTGCAATTCAATGCCATTTTGAAATAGGAATTAAAAATGACCGCACTTTTTCAACAACTTCCTTCGGTAGATAAATTTTTAAAAACACCAGAAGGTGAAATGCTTTTAACTAAATTTGGTCATTCAGCTGTCGTGCGTGAATTGCGCCAATTATTGTCTGAAGGACGCGAGTTTATCAAACAGCATCAAAATTTACCGCACTTTTTTGCCGATCACCTAAGTACGTTGCATTATTTACAAGAGCGATTGACTCAACAAAATCGTGTACAAATTAAATCAGTTCATAATTTAACGGGTACGGTATTACATACAAATTTAGGGCGAGCATTATGGGCTGAAAGTGCACAACAAGCGGCACTTCATGCGATGAAAGGTAACGTTGCACTGGAGTATGATTTGGAAGAAGGCAAACGCAGTCATCGGGATAATTATATTAGTGAACTACTTGCACAACTCACAGGTGCGGAAGCCGCTTGTATCGTTAACAATAATGCTGCAGCTGTGCTCTTGATGTTGGCCACCTTTGCAAAAGATAAAGAAGTCATTATTTCCCGCGGGGAATTAATTGAAATTGGCGGAGCATTTCGTATCCCTGACATTATGGCTCAAGCAGGCTGTAAACTTGTTGAAGTGGGAACAACAAACCGCACACATTTGAAAGATTATCGTCAAGCAATCAATGAAAATACAGCTTTCTTGATGAAAGTACATTGCAGTAACTATCATATTAGTGGATTTACCGCTTCGGTTTCAGAACAAGAGTTGGTTGAGCTTGGACGAGAATTTGATATTCCGGTGATTACGGATCTTGGTAGTGGGGCATTGATTGATCTGAGCCAATATGATTTACCGAATGAGCCAACGGTGCAAGAAAAAGTCGTACAGGGCGTAAACTTGGTGTCATTCTCGGGTGATAAATTATTGGGTGGAACACAAGCCGGTATTATCGTCGGTAAAAAAGAGTGGATTGCTCAGTTACAAGCTCACCCATTAAAGCGCGTATTACGTTGCGATAAAGTGATTTTAGCCGGGCTTGAGGCAACATTACGCCTTTATCTCCAACCTGAAAAACTTACTGAAACATTGCCAACTTTACATTTGCTCACCCAATCAATAGATGTATTAAAAGAAAAAGCCGAACAACTTAAAGCCTGTTTAGCAAATCGTTTAAAAGATTACCAGGTTGAGATTGAAGAAAGCTTTGCTCAGATTGGTAGTGGTTCTCAACCGATGGCGACGATTCCTTCTCTCGCGGTGACGATTGCCGAAAAAACAGAGGCAAAATTGACCGCACTTTTAACAGTATTCAAGGTATTAGAACAACCAATAATCGGTCGTGTTGAGAAAGGAAAAATTTGGTTAGATTTACGCAGCGTGGCTGACTTTAAGGCATTATTAGATACGGTGGAAAAATTATGATCATAGTAACATCAGGACACGTCGATCATGGTAAAACAGCCCTTTTGCAAGCGCTGACAGGCACGAATACTGCCCATTTGCCGGAAGAAAAAAAACGGGGCATGACCATTGATTTGGGGTATGCCTATTTGCCTTTAAAAGAGAAAGTACTCGGGTTTATTGATGTACCTGGCCATGAAAAGTTTCTCGCCAATATGTTGGCAGGGCTTGGCGGTGTGCATTATGCGATGCTCATTGTCGCTGCAGATGAAGGGATTGCCGCACAAACTAAAGAACACTTAGCGATTTTACGTCAGCTTCAATTTACTGAAATCATGGTAGTGATTACTAAGGCTGACCGAGCAACAGATGAGCAAATCGAGGCATTAAAAACACAAATTCAGACGGATTATCCATTCTTAGCTGAATCTCATTATTTTATTACATCGGCACAAACAGGCTTAGGTATTGATGCGTTACGCGATTATTTAGCTAATTTACCTGAATTAGCTGAAATGGATAAACCATTCCGTTACGCCATCGATCGTGTTTTTAGCGTGAAAGGGGCGGGGACAGTGGTAACAGGGACAGCATTTGCGGGAACGGTGGCCATTGATGATGAACTCTTCCTTTCTACGGGACAAAAGGTTCGCGTTAAGAATATTCATGCTCAGAATACGCCGAGTGAGAAAGGCTTGGCTGGTCAACGCTTAGCGCTCAATTTAAACGTTGATTTAGATCGTATTCCAATGCAGCGTGGCGATTGGTTGCTAGCCTCAGAACCACTTGAGCCGACCGATCGTATTACCATTGAAATTACACCTGAAGTGAATTTGAAAGACAGTCAGCCTGTACACATTTATCATGCGGCAAGCCGTACGACGGGTAAGCTCACCTTGCTTGAAAGCAAAAATGCAATGAAAAATGACCGCACTTTGGCGGAGGTCATTTTAGAACAACCATTATTTTTAGCTTTCGGGGATAAATTAATTTTACGTAGTGGTGATGCAAAATCTTTAATTGGTGGTGCTAAGGTACTCGAAATTCATTCACCAAAACGTTATAAGCGCACAGAGGCTCGCTTAGCGTTCTTGGCTAAACTTAATCAGGCTCAAACCGCCACACAACGCATCAGATTGACCTTACAAAAAGAGGCGATTTCAGCTCAAGCTTTAATGTGGAGTGAGCAACTAACCGAAAATCAATTGGCTGAAGCATTAGCCGAGAATGGCGATATCCGTTTCCAAAATTGGTGTTTTAATCGCGATTATCAACGTGAAAAAACGCAGCAAATTTTGACCGCACTTGCTACCTATCATGAGCAACATAATGATCAGCTAGGTTTAAGTAAAGCCCGCTTATACCGTATTGCGACTTTAAACCAACCGGAAAATCTGATTTACCATTTTATTGAGGAAATGCTTGATGAAGGCCAATTGCAGCAGACTCGTGGTTGGTTACATTTGCCTTCACACAAAATCCAATTTTCACCCGAAGAGCAAAGCTTATGGCAAGCGGTGTTAGCTGAATTTGAGAAAGCGCATGGTCAAGCTATTTGGGTGCGAGATATGGCAACAGCCCTGGCGCAAGATGAAAGTGTGATGCGTAATTTTATGTATAAAGCGGGTAAATTAGGCTATCTCACGCCAATCGTAAAAGACCGTTTTTTCCTGACTGAAAGCATTTATGCTTATGCGCGCTTGATCAAGCAAATGGCAGGCGAAGAAGGTAAAGTTGCCGTAAATGAATTACGTGATAAACTGAACTTTGGTCGAAAACTGACAGTGCAATTAATGGAATATTTTGACCGTACTGGCTTTTTACGCCGCAAAGGCAATGATCACATTCTACGTGATAAAGATACATTTGATTTATAGGATAAAACATGAAAAAGACATTCATTTCAGCCTTAATTTTAACCGCACTTTTTACGGTAACAGGTTGCGAAGATAAAGAAGCGAAAGCAACCATTGCGCAACAAACGCAGACAATTGCACAACTGACGGCAGAAAATACGCAATTAAAAGCTGAAAAAGAAAAGGCGGAGAAGGTTATTCCTGCTATTTTTGCGGAAAAAGATGTTATTTTTGAAAAAGTAGAAAAAATTAAATATTCAAAATCACAGGAGCGTTGGTTTAGCAGTGATGAAGGGGAAGTGAATATTAGTCTTTTAGGGCTAAAAACCAATGTAGCTTGGTTAAATGATTTATTGTGGTCAGAATTGGTTAAAAACGATTTTGGAGAAAATGTATCTAAAACACGAGATCAGATGCTAAGTAAATACAAAACAATTTGGAATGATGTAAAAGAATCTTTAGAAAAAGAACCTGAGCTAGGCTTCTCTAGTAATACTTGGATGATATTTGTTGGTCAAAAAGAGAAATTAGCGACTTTTGCTATAAGGTATTATAGCTATACAGGGGGAGCACACGGTTTAGGTGGTAGCGAATATTTAACTATAGATATGACTACACATAAAGTACTAACGCTTTCCGATATTATTGAACAGAAAAAGCTCCCTGAAGTTAAAGAATTATTATGGAGTTTTTATACGGATTATGGTCGTATAAAAGATGAAGATGCGTTTACGAAAAAAACAGATTTTGATGTTTCTAAGAATTTCTATCTTGCACACGATGGTATTCATTTTATTTATCATGTATATGAAATTGCTTCGTATGCCGCGGGCGAGCAAGATTTGGTGATACCGTGGGTTTGGCTACAACGTGAAAATTTATTAACGTCAGATTTTGTAAAACAAAAGTATTATGATTTAGGATATGAAGTACCAGTAAAAGAGTAATCAAAGTGCGGTCAATAATGGCCGCATTTTTATTGGCCTTTTTTTACCCAGTATTTAAAAGGAGTATCTTTTGTTTCACTTGCTAACAGCGTATGCTCCATAAATTGGCAGAAACTGGGAATATCGCGAGTTGTGGCGGGATCGTCCGCTAGAATAAGCAGCACTTCACCTTCATTCATGTGGCGAATGTTTTTTCTCACGAGCATCACGGGTTCAGGGCAACGTAAACCAACAGTATCAAGGGTTTTATTGACAGTAATTTCAGTCATATTTATGCTTATGCTCGCTTAATTAAGCAAATGGCAGGCGAAGAAGGTAAAGTTGCCGTAAATGAATTACGTGATAAACTGAACTTTGGTCGAAAACTGACAGTGCAATTAATGGAATATTTTGACCGTACTGGCTTTTTACGCCGCAAAGGCAATGATCACATTCTACGTGATAAAGATACATTTGATTTATAGGATAAAACATGAAAAAGACATTCATTTCAGCCTTAATTTTAACCGCACTTTTTACGGTAACAGGTTGCGAAGATAAAGAAGCGAAAGCAACCATTGCGCAACAAACGCAGACAATTGCACAACTGACGGCAGAAAATACGCAATTAAAAGCTGAAAAAGAAAAGGCGGAGAAGGTTATTCCTGCTATTTTTGCGGAAAAAGATGTTATTTTTGAAAAAGTAGAAAAAATTAAATATTCAAAATCACAGGAGCGTTGGTTTAGCAGTGATGAAGGGGAAGTGAATATTAGTCTTTTAGGGCTAAAAACCAATGTAGCTTGGTTAAATGATTTATTGTGGTCAGAATTGGTTAAAAACGATTTTGGAGAAAATGTATCTAAAACACGAGATCAGATGCTAAGTAAATACAAAACAATTTGGAATGATGTAAAAGAATCTTTAGAAAAAGAACCTGAGCTAGGCTTCTCTAGTAATACTTGGATGATATTTGTTGGTCAAAAAGAGAAATTAGCGACTTTTGCTATAAGGTATTATAGCTATACAGGGGGAGCACACGGTTTAGGTGGTAGCGAATATTTAACTATAGATATGACTACACATAAAGTACTAACGCTTTCCGATATTATTGAACAGAAAAAGCTCCCTGAAGTTAAAGAATTATTATGGAGTTTTTATACGGATTATGGTCGTATAAAAGATGAAGATGCGTTTACGAAAAAAACAGATTTTGATGTTTCTAAGAATTTCTATCTTGCACACGATGGTATTCATTTTATTTATCATGTATATGAAATTGCTTCGTATGCCGCGGGCGAGCAAGATTTGGTGATACCGTGGGTTTGGCTACAACGTGAAAATTTATTAACGTCAGATTTTGTAAAACAAAAGTATTATGATTTAGGATATGAAGTACCAGTAAAAGAGTAATCAAAGTGCGGTCAATAATGGCCGCATTTTTATTGGCCTTTTTTTACCCAGTATTTAAAAGGAGTATCTTTTGTTTCACTTGCTAACAGCGTATGCTCCATAAATTGGCAGAAACTGGGAATATCGCGAGTTGTGGCGGGATCGTCCGCTAGAATAAGCAGCACTTCACCTTCATTCATGTGGCGAATGTTTTTTCTCACGAGCATCACGGGTTCAGGGCAACGTAAACCAACAGTATCAAGGGTTTTATCGACAGTAATTTCAGTCATTGTTATTCATCAATTTTATTGAAATTGAGCTACATCATACAATAATTATGGGGAAATTTCGATAAATCCGCTATCAATGATAAACTACGCAACAAATTCATTTGAACAATTATTTCATGGCTGAATACCTTATCCCCAAAAGTGCGGTCGTTTTTGAAGAAGAAATTAAGAAAAGTCGATTTATCACGTATTTGCAACATACGGAAGGGCTTGAACAAGCCAAAGCTTTTTGGGCAGAAATTAAAGCACAGCACCCTAATGCCCGCCATCATTGTTGGGCTGCAGTGTCGGGAAAGCCAACAGATTCGCAGCAATTAGGTTTTTCTGATGATGGTGAGCCAGCAGGTACAGCAGGAAAGCCAATGCTATCCGCTTTACAAGGTAGCCAAGTCGGTGAAATCAGTGCTGTTGTTGTTCGTTATTATGGTGGCATTTTATTAGGCACTGGCGGTTTAGTTCGTGCTTATGGAAATGGTGTGCAACAAGCTTTAAAATTATTAGAAACTGAACGAAAAGTAGAGCGTCAGTTATTCCAAGTTCGTTGTGATTATGCACAATTAAATTGGATCCAAATTTTATGTGAACAACATCAAATTGAAATTTATCAGCAAGATTTTCAAGTGCAGATTACATTGCAGTTAGGCATTAGTGAAGATCAAATTAAACCTTTTGAACAAGCATTAATTGAGCGTTCGGCAGGAACGTTGAAATTAGAAGAAATGAATTAAGCGAGATATTGTGCATATTTTATCCATTATTCGGATTATCGGCATTTTGATCATGTGCTTTTCCGGCACGATGCTGATTCCAGCCTTTGTGGCGCTTATTTATGGCGATGGCGGCGGTAAAGCCTTTATGCAAGCTTTTGCATTGAGCTTAACCGTGGGCGTGTTGCTTTGGTGGCCTTGTCATAACCACAAACAAGAATTGCGATCTCGTGATGGATTCTTAATTGTGGTGGCATTTTGGTTCGTGTTGGGCGGTCTAGCAACCTTGCCATTGCTATTATTTGATTCTCCCCATTTAACGGTGGCTTCTGCCGTATTTGAGGCGTTTTCCGGGTTAACAACCACGGGCGCCACGGTCATGACTGGGTTAGATAATTTACCGAAAGCCATTCTGTTTTACCGTCAATTTTTACAATGGTTAGGCGGCATGGGGATCATCGTACTTGCAATTGCGATTATTCCTTTATTGGGTATTGGCGGAATGCAGTTATACCGAGCTGAAATGTCTGGTCCAATGAAAGATCAGAAAATTCAACCAAGGATAGCAGAAACGGCGAAGGCATTGTGGTTTGTTTATTTCTTTTTAACCATGTCTTGTACCTTGGCTTATTGGTTAGCAGGTATGACACCGTTTGATGCACTTACACATAGTTTCTCGACGGTATCCATTGGCGGCTTTTCTACGCATGATGCCAGCATCGGTTATTTTAATAGTTCGGCGATTAATTTTATCACGGTTATTTTCTTGTGGATTTCGGCTTGTAACTTTGCATTGCACTTCAGAGCATTTTCGACTTTAGGACGAGAAAATATTTTGAATATTTACACAAAAGATCCAGAATTCCGCTTCTTTATGAGTATTCAAATTTTGCTTATCGTGGTATGTACATTGGTGATGATTAGCCACCAATATTTTGATTCCTCATGGCAGGATTTTGAGCAAGTCGTATTCCAAGCCGTATCAATTTCAACCACAACAGGCTACACCACATCGAATTTTGCTGAGTGGCCTTCTTTTGTGCCGATGTTATTAATTATTGCCTCTTTTATTGGTGGCTGTGCAGGTTCAGTCGGTGGCGGTTTGCGTGTTGCACGGATTTTAGTGTTATATCTTCAAGGTGCAAGAGAACTGAAACGATTTGTTCACCCAAATTTAGTGTATCCAATTAAATGGGGTAAAAATGTCCTTGATGAACGTGTAATTGGGAGTATTTGGGCCTTTTTCTCAGCGTATCTATTGGTATTCACTATTTGTTTATTAAGTGTGATTGCATGTGGTGTCGAACCTTTTGATGCCTTTAATGCGGTATTAGCAAGTATTAATAACCTTGGACCGGGATTAGGTTCAGTAAGCAGTAATATGACGGCGATGCCAGATAGTGCTAAATGGGTACTCACCATTGCGATGGTATGTGGTCGTTTAGAAATTTTCACATTATTGGCGCTCTTCACACCAGCGTTTTGGAAGGCATAATGAAAACATTAATTTTATATTCAAGCCGTGATGGACAAACTAAAAAGATTGCTGAATTTATGGCTCAGTATCTTGAAGGAGAAGTGGTGGTTTCACCGTTAATGGAGGAGCAGGATCTTCAAGTTTTTGATCGCGTGATTATTGGAGCATCCGTTCGCTATGGTCACTTTAATAAACAAGTGTATCGTTTTGTAGAACGCCATCACGAATTGTTGAATGCAAAAAGTGCGGTCTTTTTTGGTGTAGGTTTAACCGCGAGAAAAGAAGGGAAAGATACGCCAGAGGGAAATGTCTATGTTCGTAAGTTCCTTCAACGCATAAAATGGACACCAGCAAAAGTCGGCGTATTTGCAGGTGCATTGCTATATCCACGCTATAAATGGATTGATCGAGTCATGATCCAATTGATTATGAAAATTACAGGTGGCGAAACTGATGCGACCAAGGAAATTGAATATACCAACTGGGGAAAAGTAAAGGCATTTGCAGAAAGTCTGAATTCGTAGAATAAAACACCATAAAAATTGTGTTTTTTAGACGATTTGATTAAAAGATCTTCAACCAAGAAAAAATTTACATTTTTTTACAAAAAGATCTTGCAAAGGCGTCTGAAATGCCTATAATACGCCCCACACAACGACGCGCTGTTGTGAAGCTTTATTAAAAACCAGTGCGTCGTTGTTTTTTGCTCTTTAACAATATATCAGACAATCTGTGT
>CAJLFU010000059.1 GCA_905205995.1 uncultured Haemophilus sp.
CGTGTTAACGGATTCATGCCGCCAGTTGAGTTTTTACAATGGATTGAGAAAATCAGTAAAGCATAAAATTATTTCCTAATCGTAAAAAGTCCTTTTCGATTTGAGGTATTGTTTGGCTTTGAGTTAATCATTAATATACACCCCCGTTCTCAAATCACTTTTATTTTATTAGGAAAACTTTATGAAAAATTTAGAAAAATACTCTCCGTATGTTTTAGCTTTATTGCGTATCGTTGCTGCGTATATGTTTATCTTACATGGCACAGCGAAATTCTGGGAATTCCCAATTTCAATGACGGGCGGTAACGGCGCAGTGGGCGATCCAATGATGATCGTTGGTGGAGTAATCGAGATTGTCGGTTCAATCCTATTAATTTTAGGTTTATTTGTTCGCCCAGCGGCATTTATCCTTTCGGGTCAAATGGCTTATGCGTATTTCTTTATGCACGTTGCAGGTAAAGGGAATTTATTCTTCCCAATCGCGAACGGTGGTGAACTTGCTTTACTTTACTCTCTCGTGTTCTTCTATTTTGTGTTTGCTGGTGCCGGTGCATTTTCTTTAGATAACCGCAAACGCTAATCACATTATTCACACTGTTAGATTGCCCGCATTTTGCGGGCTTTTTTGTTTTCTAAACCTCCTAAATAAGCAGTCGAATCTTGAAGTGCGCTTACCAGGAAATTTTTTCTACATAAACGCAAACGTTTGCGTTATAATTCCCCGCGCTTATTTTTAACTATTTAATTAAAGGAAAATGTAATGACAGATCGTCCAATTCGTCAGGCTTTACTGAGTGTTTCTGATAAAACCGGTATCGTAGAATTTGCTCAAGGTTTAGTACAGCGTGGTGTAAAGCTACTTTCCACAGGCGGTACCGCAAAATTGTTGGAGCAACATGGTTTGCCGGTGACTGAAGTGTCTGATTATACGGGGTTCCCAGAAATGATGGACGGTCGTGTGAAAACCTTGCATCCAAAAGTACATGGCGGGATTCTTGGTCGTCGTGGTACAGATGATGCTATCATGCAGCAACATGGCATTGAAGGCATTGATATGGTCGTCGTGAATTTATATCCATTTGCAGCCACTGTGGCTAAACCAGATTGCACCTTGGCTGATGCGGTAGAAAATATCGATATTGGTGGGCCAACCATGGTGCGTTCTGCAGCGAAAAACCATAAAGATGTGGCGATTGTGGTGAATAATCATGATTTCAATGCAATTCTTGCAGAGATGGATAAACATCAAAACAGCCTAACGCTTGAAACCCGTTTTGATCTTGCGATTAAAGCATTTGAACATACTGCTCAATATGATTCCATGATTGCTAACTACTTTGGACAAATGGTGAAACCATATCATGTGGCAGAGGAAGAAGATGCCAATGCGAAGTGCGGTCAATTCCCACGGACTTTAAATCTTAACTTCGTGCGTAAACAAACCATGCGTTACGGTGAAAATGCCCATCAAAATGCTGCCTTCTATGTTGATTTGAATGTGAAAGAGGCGAGCGTGGCTACGGCTAATCAACTCCAAGGTAAAGCCTTGTCTTACAATAATATTGCAGACACCGATGCGGCACTTGAATGCGTGAAAGAATTTGATGAGCCAGCTTGTGTGATTGTTAAACACGCCAATCCATGCGGTGTCGCTTTAGGTAAAGATATTTTAGACGCCTATAATCGTGCTTACCAAACCGATCCAACTTCTGCATTTGGCGGCATTATTGCGTTCAACCGTGAATTAGACGAAAAAACTGCGAATGAAATTGTGGAGCGCCAATTCGTTGAAGTGATCATTGCGCCTAAAGTTTCTACTGAAGCACAAGAAGTGATCAAACGTAAGAAAAATGTTCGTTTGCTTGAATGTGGTGAATGGACGTCACGTTCTGAACGTTTAGATTTCAAACGTGTAAACGGCGGTTTATTAGTACAAGATGCGGATTTAGGCATGGTTGGTGTGGATGATTTAAAAGTGGTGAGCAAACGTCAACCAACCGCACAAGAATTAAAAGATTTATTGTTCTGCTGGAAAGTGGCGAAATTTGTGAAATCGAATGCCATTGTTTACGCCAAAGACAATCAAACTATCGGCATTGGTGCAGGTCAAATGAGCCGTGTGTACTCGGCCAAAATTGCAGGTATCAAAGCTCAGGATGAAGGTTTAACTGTCGCAGGTTGCGTGATGGCATCTGATGCGTTCTTCCCATTCCGTGACGGTATTGATGCAGCGGCGAAAGTAGGGATTCAATGTGTGATCCATCCAGGTGGCTCAATGCGCGATCAAGAAGTCATCGATGCAGCAGATGAACATAATATGGTGATGGTATTAACTGGAATGCGTCATTTTAGACATTAATTTATGTCGTCACTTCGCTCAATGAGCGAATTACTTTTTTACTTATTCCTCCCCCCTCTTTCGTAAAGAGGGGGCAGGGGGAGATTTAAACGATGCTAAATATACTATGAGGTTGAAATAACTTCTGCCAAATCTCCCCTACCCCTCTTTGCTAAAGAGGGGGATTAAATTCAAAAAGATACAAGGAGCATTATGAATATCCTCATCATCGGTAACGGCGGGCGTGAACACGCCTTGGCTTGGAAAGCAGCACAATCTCCATTAGCAGACAAAGTTTTTGTCGCACCAGGCAACGCGGGTACAGCATTAGAGCAAAAAGTAGAAAACGTAAACATTTCTGCGACTGATGTTCCCGCATTAGTGAAATTTGCTCAAGATAACCAAATTGGATTGACCATTGTAGGACCAGAGGCACCGCTGGTAATTGGTGTGGTGGATGCATTTCGTGAGGCAGGATTGAAAATTTTTGGTCCAACTAAAGCAGCAGCGCAATTGGAAGGTTCGAAAGCATTCACCAAAGACTTCCTCGCGCGTCACAAAATTCCAACGGCAGAATATCAGAACTTCACCGAAGTAGAACCTGCCTTGGCGTACTTGAGTGAAAAAGGTGCGCCAATTGTCGTAAAAGCGGATGGTTTGGCGGCGGGCAAAGGTGTAATCGTTGCAATGACATTGCAGGAAGCGGAAGAGGCTGTGCGTGATATGCTTTCTGGCAATGCTTTTGGTGAAGCGGGTAGCCGAGTGGTGATTGAAGAGTTTCTAGATGGCGAAGAAGCCAGTTTTATCGTCATGGTAGATGGTAAAAACGTTGAACCTATGGCGACTAGTCAAGATCATAAACGCGTGGGCGAAAATGATACAGGCTTAAATACTGGCGGTATGGGCGCGTATTCGCCTGCGCCAGTGGTGACACCAGAAATTCATGATCGTATTATGCGTGAAGTGATTTATCCAACAGTCAATGGCATGGCGGCAGAAGGCAATGTTTACACAGGTTTTCTGTATGCAGGATTAATGATTATGCCGAATGGTCAGCCAAAAGTGATTGAATTTAACTGTCGTTTTGGCGATCCAGAAACCCAGCCAATTATGCTACGACTTGAATCAGATCTGGTAGGATTTTGTCTTAAAGCTTGCGATGGTAAATTGGACGAAGTGAAATCCCAATGGAATCCTAAATCTTCCTTAGGGATTGTTTTGGCGGCTGAAGGCTATCCAGGTGATTATCGCAAAGGCGATGAAATCACTGGTTTGCCACAAAGTGCGGTCGAAAATGAGAAAGTTTTCTTAGCGGGTGTTGCAGAACAAGAAGGCAAGTTAGTCACGAACGGCGGTCGCGTGCTTTGTGTTACTGCATTAGGCGAAAGCGTATTTGAAGCGCAACAAAAAGCCTTAAAACTCGCTGAGCAAATTCAATGGTCTGGACGTTTTTATCGTCGAGATATTGGTTATCGTGCTGTTGAACGTGAGCAGCAAAAATAACTACATTAAATGTTAAGGTATTGAATGGATTATAAAAATAAAGAATTATGTCGTCTTCGCACAATCAGTTTTTTTCTGACGCTACATAAAGATAAAACGCAATGGGAAGACGCCCTTTATTCGGTGAAACGTGATGTGGATTTGTTATTACCTGCTGTGCAGAAAGCAGGTTATACCTTGCAATCGATTCGAGTGATTACCAATCCCTTTGGTGAATATTTGGATTTAACCAATTTACAGACAGCAAAAGCAGATTTGCAGTATTTAACGGAATTATTGAATAAATTTAATGAAAGTGGAATTCGTCTTCGATTTGCAATAGGCGCGGCGAGAAATAAAGAGGAAATTGCTTTATTACCAGAGTTAATCGCGGCTTATGGCGACTTGTGTAATGCTTGCGTAAATGTACCATTAGATGAAAATGGTGTGTTAGATAATGAACTTATTGAGCAATCTGTTTATGCCGTACAACGAATTGCAAATATCACACCACGTGGCGAAGGCAATTTTAACTTTACTGTGAATTTTAACTGCAAGCCATTTATTCCTTATTTCCCCGCCGGTTATCATCTAAGTCATTTACCAAACAGTTTTGTCATTGGTTTAGAAACACCCGATTTATTAGTCGAAGTATTAAAATCTGTACCAAAATCGCCTCATAATCAATTTTATGCTGATTGTTATCAGGCTATGTCGCAAGCCCTGCAATATCATGTAGATCAAGTATTAGAGATGTTAAGTGCGGTCAAATTATCAGGTGAATTTGAATTTGCAGGCATTGATAGTTCGGCGGCACCATCTAAAAATTGTTCATCCATGACAAAAGTGTATGAATTAATGGGATTGCCCTATTTTGGTGCGGCTGGTTCAGTAGAAGTTTCTGCTTTACTGACAAAAGTTTTTAAATCAATCCAACACGTGCCATTGGTTGGGTTCTCTGGATTGATGTTGGCGGTGACAGAAGATTTAGGTTTAGCCGAAGGTACACAAAAACACTATTTTGATATCCGTGCTTTACTGACTTATAGTGCAGTATGTGGTATCGGTTTAGACACAGTCCCAGTGGCGGGAGATGTCAAGGCAGAAAGCATTGCAGCTATTATGCGCGACACGGGAACGATGGCATTTCGCTTAAATAAACCACTAACTGTACGTTTATTTCCCATTCCGAATAAGGTTGCAGGTGAAATATCAGAATTTGAGAGTGATGATTTATGTAACTGCCGCCTTTTACATATTCCTGATTAAACGAAAATTTCCCTATTTTGTTGTGATCAACGCTATCCCTACTGTCAATAAAAGGAGTATCTCATGAGAAAATTAATATTAGGTAGCTTTGTTGCTGCATTATTAACAGGTTGCTCGGGGGCTTCAAATGTCTCACAAAGTAAAACATTAGATGGCGAGTGGATTTGTCATACTATCCCGACACAAGATAAACAAACTTACGATCGCTTAGATCACTTTGTCTTAAAGCCAGATGGAACAGGCGCCTTGCGAGGCATTTCCTACATTGAATTGGATAAAGAGACGACTGTTCGTTATTTAACAAAAGGTAAGGTGAAATGGCAGAGCCAAAATAATGTCTTGAGTTTTGATTTTGTTAATCGCGCGATGGTGCCTGCGCATAGTAACAATGTGGCTAAAGCCATCAAGCAAGATAAGAAATTACAAAAACAAGAAAAAGAGAAATTAGCTACGTTTTATAGTAAATCAGGCGATCACGTGAATATGCCAATTGAACTTAAACAGAATGGCAATCAACTAATTTTAGGTAAGGATTTTGCGACTTGCCGACGAGTCACCGAGAATGACAAAGATATTCAGTTATTGAATCAGTGGTTTGTGACGAAATAAATATAATTATTTTAAGCTTGATAAAAAAACAAGCATGATTTTAACCGCACTTTATTTTTGATAGTGCGGAAATCAACTTAATAAAAGGAGTATTACTATGAGAAAATTAGTATTAGGTAGTCTTGTCGCTGTATTGCTATCGGGATGTGCAACGGCACATCAGCAAACTGAACAGGAAAAAGCGTTGGTGGGCGATTGGATTTGCCATGTTAAGCCTGCGGCAAAAGCCCCTTTACCAGTCGAGCATTTTGATTACATCACCTATCGCGCGGATCAAACTGTGCTGATGCGTGGTATCTCTCAGATCGATACAAAAGAAGGTTGGATGCGTTATCTGCTACAAGCTAAAGCTAAATGGCAGGCTAATGATGGTAAGTTGAGTTATGATTTTACCGATCGTCTATTTAAAGCCGCCCATTCACCACAAGTCGCAAAAATCATTGAACAATCACCAGAATTAAAAGAATTCGATAAGGAATCTGTTTCACCTTGTAGCAACTGTGGTGATCATCTAGACATGAAGATTAAAATGAAAAGTCCAACAAGGATGACAAATTTTAATACTTATACGAAAGAAACCAGCCAATGCCGCAAACTCAGTGCTGGTGAGAAAACAAAAGAAGTTAAATTAATTGAAAAATTAGTGAAAGAAAAAGGCTCGATTTAGATAAATGAATGTTTTTCATTGTAATAATGAAAAATATGGTCGAAATTTTTGATTAAGTTTTTGCCTAGAAACAGGTAAACTATACATAAATAATGCAAACAACGAGGAAAACACAATGTTTAAAAAAAGTATGAACATCGCTGATTACGATCCGGTTCTATGGCAAGCCATTCAGGACGAAAATCGTCGTCAAGAAGAGCATATCGAGCTTATCGCATCAGAAAACTATGCGAGTCCACGAGTAATGGAAGCGCAAGGTTCTCAGTTTACTAACAAATATGCAGAAGGCTATCCAGGTAAACGTTACTACGGCGGTTGTGAGTACGCAGACATTGTGGAGCAGTTGGCGATTGATCGCGCGAAAGAGTTATTTGGTGCGGATTATGTGAATGTACAACCACACTCCGGTTCACAAGCGAATGCAGCAGTATATGGTGCATTAATCAATGCCGGCGATACCATTTTAGGGATGGATTTAGCACACGGTGGTCACTTAACTCATGGGGCGAAAGTGAGCTTCTCTGGTAAAATCTATAATTCTGTACTTTATGGTATCACCGCTGACGGTTTAATCGACTATGAAGATGTGCGTCAAAAAGCATTAGAACATAAACCAAAAATGATCGTGGCAGGTTTTTCCGCTTATTCTCAAGTGGTAGATTGGAAAAAAATGCGTGAAATCGCGGATGAAGTGGGCGCGTATTTATTTGTTGATATGGCTCACGTTGCGGGCTTAATCGCTGCAGGTTTATATCCAAACCCATTACCATACGCACATGTTGTAACAACAACTACTCATAAAACCTTAGGTGGTCCACGTGGTGGTTTAATCCTTTCTTCTTGTGGCGATGAAGAGCTTTATAAACGCTTGCAATCTTCTGTTTTTCCTGCAAACCAAGGTGGTCCATTAGTTCACATTATTGCGGCGAAAGCAGTATGTTTCAAAGAAGCATTAGAGCCAGCTTATAAAGAATATCAAGCAAACGTGATTAAAAATGCGAAAGCGATGGTGGAAGTGTTCAAACAACGCGGTTATGACGTAGTTTCAAATGGCACAGAAAACCATTTATTCTTAGTCAGTTTCATCAAACAAGGCTTAACCGGTAAAGCAGCAGATGCAGCGCTAGGTAAAGCGAATATCACCGTTAATAAAAACTCCGTACCAAATGATCCACAAAAACCATTTGTGACCTCTGGTATTCGTGTTGGTACACCGGCTGTGACTCGTCGTGGCTTTAACGAACAAGACTGTCGTGAACTAGCAGGCTGGATGTGTGATGTATTAGATGCATTAGGCAAAGAAAACGAAGATCAAGTGATCGCAGCAACCAAAGAAAAAGTATTGGCAATCTGCAACCGTCTTCCTGTTTACGCAAGCTAATTTTTAATCATTGTTAAAAGAAACGGTGACATCAATAAAGGATGTTGCCGTTTTTTATTTCAATTTTTCTATGCCCTACTGAGGATGGGAAAGGCTAATTGATTGATATTATAGTAACAATTTTTCTGAGTAATTGAATAGTTGAATAGAATACTATATTATTCAACTGAATGGTAAATATATTCAAGTATTAAAGGAATAGTGATGAAAACTTTAACTAAAACGCTTCTTGCTGCAACTTTTGCAATCGCTTCTTTTTCAGCTTTTGCTGATACGGAAATCGATCTAACAAAATATGAAGGCGAATGGAAATTTGACAGTCAAAGTGTAGCAGCAAAACATTTTCCTAAAACGGCTAATTTAAGTATTACTCTTCAAGAGGGAAATAAGAAAAAATGTGGTAAGTCAGTTTATCATACTGAAGTAAATGGTGAGCTTGGCGAAAGAATCCATCAGTCTTTGGAGGATGTTGTCACCACATCTGAAGAATCTGAAAAATTTACAGCACTTGTAGAAGAAGGTAAGAAAATCTTCAAAGCTAAATCGATTTATCCATTATTTGTAGAGGTTTGTGGTGAGGATGTTTTTCTTTTCAATTTAAATAGTGAAAAAGAAGGAATTGTCGTAAAAGTTAATCCTCAAAAAATGGAGAAAGCTTATATAAGCAAAGTTTTCCGTTAATCAATATACTAAAGAGACTGGATAAAACCAGTCTCTATTATACATACCTACTCAAATTGCCACGATAGTGGTTTCAATGTTGCGGAGATTATTATCCAATTTGGTTAAAAATCTGACCGCACTTTTGTACTCAACTGAAATACATTTATCTCTCCAAAGGAAATCCATGCTTAAAACATTATTTAATTTCTTTCGAAAAACTGATAAATACAGCCTTGAAACTTTACAGCAACGTGTAGAACAAGGGGATGCTGAGGCAATGTATCAGTTAGGACGTTTTTATCATATTGGAGAGGTGGTAGAAGCTGATTACGACAAAGCGATGACGTTATATCACCGCGCGAATGCATTGGGTTATCCATTGGCGGCAAATAATATTGGCGCACTTTATGATGATATGGGCGAGCCTGAAAAATCAGTGGAATGGTTTGAGCAAGGCATTCGTCAAGGCGATAAACGAGCGACAATCAATTTGGGACGATTCTATCTTTTAGGCATTGTCGTGGAGCAAGACACATTTAAAGGCAT
>CAJLFU010000060.1 GCA_905205995.1 uncultured Haemophilus sp.
GCACGACCTTGCCAAGGTCGGGGTCGCGAGTTCGAGCCTCGTTTCCCGCTCCAAATATTCACATGAATGCCCTGCGGGAATAGCTCAGTTGGTAGAGCACGACCTTGCCAAGGTCGGGGTCGCGAGTTCGAGCCTCGTTTCCCGCTCCAAACTCTTAATCCGTTGCTGAAAAGCAGCGGATTTTTTTATTGTATTTTCCCTACATATTCCCTTCAAAATACGATAAAATCCCCCAGAAACTTTAACCTAAAAAATCACTCTAAGAATGACCGAATTAACCCAATACATTCCTGATGAAGGCACAATGCTCTGTTTTGGTAAAAAACTGGCAGAAGTGCTTGTAAAACAACCGAAAGATAACGCTATTGTGCTTTATTTTAATGGTGATCTTGGCGCAGGGAAAACCACCCTGACTCGTGGAATGGTGCAAGGTCTAGGCTATCAAGGCAATGTCAAAAGCCCTACTTACACGTTAGTGGAAGAATATAGCATTTCTGGGAAAATGATTTATCACTTTGATTTATATCGTCTTGCCGATCCTGAAGAATTGGAGTTTATGGGCATTCGTGACTATTTCAGCCAAAATTGCATCTGCTTAATCGAATGGGCAGAAAAAGGTGAAGGTATTCTGCCTGAGGCTGATTTACTGGTGAATATTGATTATTACGATGATGCTCGAAACATTACGCTAATTGCTCAAAATCCAGTGGGCGAGCATATTTTGACACAACTATAAAACTGACTTACATGAAAGCAAAATTTTCGTTTCTTTTTGGAATATTTTCTCTAATTTCTACTACCGTATTTGCTGCACCACAATGGACAATTGCCATTGATCCCGGCCATGGCGGTAAAGATCCCGGTGCTATCGGAAAAAATCTCGGCATTTATGAAAAGAATGTCACCCTTTCTATCGCGCGAGAATTAAAAGCCTTATTAGACAAAGATCCTAATTTCAAAGGTGTTTTAACACGCAGTAGCGATTACTACATTTCTGTGCCAGAACGCTCTGAAATTGCACGTAAATATAAAGCAAATTTCCTTGTGTCTATCCATGCTGATTCCTCTCTTAATGCAGACCAACGCGGCGCATCTGTTTGGGTGCTATCCAATCGTCGCGCCAACGATGAAATGGGGCAATGGTTAGAAGACGATGAAAAACGCTCTGAGCTTTTAGGTGGTGCAGGAAAAGTACTTTCCAATAACAATGACAAATATTTAGATCAAACTGTACTCGACCTGCAATTTGGTCACAGCCAACGCACAGGTTATGAACTCGGCAACAGTATTTTACGTCGCTTTGCTCGCGTGACCTCATTAAGTCGTAGCACGCCACAACATGCGAGCCTTGGCGTATTGCGTTCACCTGATATTCCTTCTGTTCTGGTGGAAACCGGTTTCCTTTCCAATATGGAAGAAGAACAAAAACTGAATACCATTGCTTATCGTCGTCGTATTGCTTATATGATTTATGAAGGCTTAGTCGCTTATCGCAATGGTAATTTAAAAGCGATTGCAGTCCCACCTAGTGATGAGCAAGACAGCAAATCTACAAAATCAAACGACAAAAATAATGAAAAATCTGACCGCACTTCCGATGTGAAAGACAGCGGTATTCGCCATAAAGTGAAACCAGGTGAAAGCATTGGTAGCCTAGCAAATAAATATGATGTCAAAGTCAGCGAAATTATTGAGTTGAATAAACTGAAACGCAAAGAACTTTGGTTAAATGAAACCATTAAGATTCCTGATAATGGCAAAGGCAAAAAAGTGGAAGAACCAACTAAAAAAGAAGAGAAAAACATCGAAAAATCTGACCGCACTTCCGATGTCAAAGACAGCGGCATACGTCATAAAGTAAAACCAGGTGAAAGCATTGGTAGCCTGGCGAACAAATATGATGTGAAAGTCAGTGAAATTATTGAGTTAAATAAACTGAAACGTAAAGAACTTTGGCTGAATGAAACCATTAAAATTCCTGATAACGGCAAAGGTAAAAAGGTAGAAGAAAAACCTAAATCAGATGATAAAGCCAAAGCCGATGACAAAGGGAAAAACAGCAAGATTGTTGAAGCTGAAAAAGCGGTTTCTAAAAAAGATAAAAAACAAGAAAAAACTGAGAGTAAAAAAGAACCTGAGAAAAAAGGCAACGATAAAAAAGACACTTCTTCAAAAGGAAATGAGAAGAAAGATAATGGCAAGAAAGAAATCCCGCTTTACCATACAGTGAAAGCCGATCAAACTATCTATGCGATCTCTCGTGAATACAATGTACCAGTTAATCGTCTTTTAAAACTGAACCCAACATTGAAAAACGGCAAAGTCGTGACTGGGCAAAAAATCAAACTTAAAGAAAAATAAGGAATCCTATGGCAATCAAAATTCTTTCTCCACAGCTGGCTAACCAGATTGCCGCCGGTGAAGTGGTCGAACGCCCTGCCTCTGTGGTGAAAGAATTGGTAGAAAACAGCCTTGATGCCGGTGCCAATAAAATTCATATTGATATTGAAAACGGCGGTGCCAGCCTGATTCGTATTCGAGATAATGGCAGTGGTATCCCTAAAGAAGAATTAAGCCTTGCCCTTGCTCGACATGCAACCAGTAAAATTGCCGATCTTGATGATCTCGAAGCCATTTTAAGTTTAGGTTTCCGCGGTGAAGCCCTTGCTAGTATCAGCTCAGTTTCTCGCCTCACACTTACCTCTCGCACAGCTGAGCAAAATGAAGCATGGCAAGTCTATGCGCAAGGGCGAGAGATGGAAACCACAATTAAACCTGCGTCTCATCCAGTCGGCACGACAGTTGAAGTAGCTAATCTCTTTTTTAACACACCAGCTCGTCGTAAATTCTTACGTACCGATAAAACAGAATTTGCTCATATTGATGAAGTCATTCGCCGAATTGCTTTAGCGAAATTTAATATTGCTTTTACGCTCACACATAACGGCAAAATTGTTCGACAATATCGTCCCGCGACAAATGAAGAACAACAACTAAAACGCGTTGCCGCTATTTGTGGCGATGATTTTGTTCAACATGCCTTACGCATTGACTGGAAACATGATGATTTGCATCTTTCCGGATGGGTGGCGACACCTGAATTTACACGTTCTCAAAATGATTTGAGCTATTGTTATATCAATGGACGAATGGTGCGTGATAAAGTGATCACCCACGCCATTCGCCAAGCTTATGCGGAGCATTTGCATACTGAGCAATACCCTGCATTTGTACTGTTTATCGACCTCAATCCACATGATGTCGATGTCAACGTGCATCCAACAAAACACGAGGTGCGTTTCCATCAAGCTCGCTTAATTCATGATTTTATCTGCCAAGGCGTAACAAATGCGCTCAATGCTATTCCTCAAACTGAATTAGATTTAGCACCAGCGATGAATGAAGCAAGAGAGCCTTCGGCTTCGTATCAAATCCACTATGAATCTAAACCTAATCGTGCAGCGGCAGGACAAAATATTTTTGCCTCAAATTATCACCAATCTCGTGAAAAACAATCAGAAAATCGCCCGCACTTTTCAAACCGTAGTGAATACGTTCCGTCATATGGTTATCGCGAACAACCTACAAAGACGGAACTACGCTTATATGGGGAATTAGTTCGTCCTGCGGAAAATTCTCAAGTGTTAACAACAGCTGTCGTTGAACAACTCCCACAGACAAGTGAACCAAGCTATTTACGCGCATTAGCATTAATTGAAAATAAAGCATTACTTTTACAACAAAATCAGCAGTTTTATTTGATGTCATTAGCTAAATTGCAAACCTTAAATTATGAATTAACCTTACAACAAGGTGAAATTTCACAACAGCCGTTGCTCATCCCGATTATTTTCCGCTTGGATGAAAAACAATTTGAACAATGGCAAAAACAAAAAGCTTTTTTCCAACAAAGTGGTTTTGAATTTATTGAAAATGAAGCCCAGCTACGTCTCACTCTAAACAAAGTGCCTACGGTTTTACGTACACAAAATTTACAAAAATGTGTGCTGAGCCTACTTGCTGAACATCTAGAAAATATGCCTGACTTTCTGACCGCACTTTGTCAGACGCTGGAGGTGAAACCGATTCAAGTGTTAGCGGATGCGGTCAGCTTATTAAGCGAAACGGAACGCTTACTGAATAAAGCTCATCAAGAAAAATTTAATACATTACTGAAACCGATTAACTGGCAGCCTTTTTTAACTGATTTGTAATATGACACAAAAAACTGACTCCAAACCAACCGCACTTTTTCTGATGGGACCGACGGCCTCAGGAAAAACAGATCTTGCTATTCAATTACGTCAAAGCCTGCCAGTGGAAGTGATCAGTGTCGATTCTGCATTAATTTATAAAGACATGGATATTGGAACGGCAAAGCCTTCTAAAGAAGAACTTGCCCTTGCTCCTCACCGCTTAATTGATATTTTAGATCCCGCTGAAAGTTATTCTGCGATGAATTTTCGTGACGATGCACTCAGAGAAATGGCCGATATTACCGCGCAAGGCAAAATTCCACTTTTGGTTGGCGGCACAATGTTGTATTACAAAGCATTAATTGAGGGACTTTCTCCCCTTCCATCTGCTGATGAAAATTTACGCTTAGAGATTGAAGAAAAAGCACAAGAACTTGGCTGGCCTGCTCTTCATCAAGAATTACAAAAAATTGATCCTATTTCTGCTGAACGTATCAACCCAAATGATTCACAGCGCATTAATCGTGCATTAGAAGTATTCTATTTAACGGGTAAATCATTAACGGAATTAACCGAACAAAAAGGCGAAGAATTGCCTTATCAATTTTTACAATTCGCTATTGCACCAGAAGACCGCGCGGTGTTACATCAACGTATCGAACAACGCTTCCATAAAATGATCGAATTAGGCTTCCAAGAAGAAGTAGAAAAACTCTATCAACGAGAAGATCTTCATCCTGATTTGCCTTCTATCCGTTGTGTGGGCTATCGCCAAATGTGGGAATATTTACGAGGTGACTATGATCATGAAGAAATGGTCTTCCGCGGTATTTGTGCAACTCGACAATTAGCCAAACGACAAATCACTTGGTTACGAGGCTGGAAAACACCATTAAATTGGCTAGATAGTCTGCAACCGCAACAAGCCAAAGAAATCGTACTACGCAAGATTGACGAACATTTTAAGGGGTAAATTATGGCGCTTTCACTTCCGCTTTCGACTGAAAAACTCATTCAACTTGGCGAAGTGCTTTGCCAACATTTCCCTGAAATGAATCTTGCAGAAATAACCCAGCAAATCGAGCGGGACGCAACAGATCTCACGACACCAATCGGACAAATAAACTATGCCATCAGTCTGTCTGATTTCTTGGAAAAAGTCTTAAAAAAACACCCGCACTTTTTAGCCCAATGGTGGCAAACCCCTCCTCAACTTTCAGATTGTCAACATTATGCTAGCCGTTTAGCTGACCAACTCTCCACTATCCAAAACGAAGAACAGCTTTACAAAACGCTACGAAATTTTCGTAATCAAGAAATGGCAAAACTTAGTTTCTGTCAAAGCTTGAATCTTGCCACTGTAGAAGAAATTTTTATTCGTCTTTCTCAACTTGCTGAGAGCCTTATCATTGGTGCGAGAGATTGGCTGTACAAACAAGCTTGCGAAGAAATGGGTACGCCTTGTGATGAAAATGGCAATCCTCAGCAACTCTATATTCTTGGCATGGGAAAATTAGGTGGTTTTGAGCTAAATTTCTCCTCTGATATTGATTTAATTTTTACCTATCCTTCACAAGGCGAAACCGTTGGTGCAAGACGAGCCGTTGATAACGCCAAATTTTTTACCCGTTTAGGACAACGTCTAATTAATGCGTTGGATCAATTTACGCCAGATGGCTTTGTCTATCGCACAGATATGCGTCTTCGCCCTTTTGGCGACAGCGGTGCACTTGCCTTAAGTTTTTCTGCGATGGAGCAATATTACCAAGATCAAGGGCGAGATTGGGAACGCTATGCCATGATTAAAGGGCGTATTTTAGGCGCTGATGAGCAAGATCCCAACGTAAAAACCTTACAACAATTACTTCGTCCTTTTGTATATCGACGCTATATTGATTTTAGTGTGATTCAAGCTTTACGTGAAATGAAAGGTAAAATTGAGCGTGAAGTGCGTCGTCGTGGCTTAAAAGACAATATTAAGTTAGGTGCAGGTGGGATTAGAGAAATCGAATTTATTGTGCAAGTTTTTCAACTGATTCGAGGTGGACGTGAGATTAAGCTCCAACAACATGAATTGCTTAAACTTCTTCCTGAAATACGAGATCTCGGTTTAATTACGTCTCAACAATACCATGAATTAAGAGAAGCTTATATCTTTCTACGACGTACTGAAAACGTGCTTCAAGCCATTGATGACCAACAAACGCAACTACTTCCAACAGATGAAGAAAATCGCCTTAGATTAATGGTCGCTTGCCGAGAATACACTTATTTAGATGAGAACAATCAGGCTACGATAAAATCTTATCCAATTGAAAACTGGGATGATTTCTATCAAACACTACAAGCACATCAACAAAAAGTGCGGTCAGTTTTTGATGCGTTAATTGGTGAAGAAAAAGATGAACGTACCGATGACAATAATCAGTGGATTGATTTTTTAGAAAGTGACCTCGATGATATTGAACAAATGCTGGTCGATAATCGCATTGATGAGGACGCAATTTCCGATATCTTAGATAAACTTATTCAATTCAAAGATGCACTCGCTCGCCGTGTTATTGGTGCTCGTGGTCGAGAAGTTTTAGCTCACTTATTGCCAAATATCTTCACTCAAATATTTGAGCAAAAAGATTACCGCACTTTATTGCCACGCATCCTCAATATTGTCGATAAAATTGCGAGTAGAACGACGTATTTGGAATTGCTCTTAGAAAATCCTCAAGTCATTGAGCAGCTTATTGAACTATGTTCACAATCACAGATGATTGCCGAACAAGTGGCTCGCCACCCTATTCTACTCGATGAATTATTAAATACTGAGGCACTACGTAATCCATTACCGTTCACGCAGTACCCTGACGAATTAAAGCAATATATGCTGCGATTACCGCAAGACGATGAAGAGCAATTTATTGACGGTTTACGCCAATTCAAACAGTCTATTTTATTACGTGTTGCAGCCGCCGATATTCTCGGCGTATTGCCTGTTATGAAAGTAAGCGATCATCTCACTTATCTGGCTGAAGCAATTATTGATGCCGTTGTCAATTTTGCCTGGCAACAAGTCAGTCAACGCTTTGGTATACCTGAACATCTAGTAGGTAAAACAGAAAAAGGCTTTTTAGTCATTGGCTACGGTAAACTAGGCGGAATTGAACTCGGTTATAAATCTGATTTGGATTTAGTCTTTTTATACCAAGCTGTTGAAGGCCAAACCATTGGTGGGAAAAAATCCATTGATAGTAATCAATTCTATTTAAGACTAGCTCAAAAAATTGTCAGCATTTTTAGCATGAATACCAGTGCAGGCGTACTTTACGATGTTGATATGCGATTACGTCCTTCAGGCGATGCGGGCTTATTAGGCTGTTCACTTCAAGCATTTGAAAACTATCAACTCAATGAAGCATGGACTTGGGAAAAGCAAGCGCTTGTCCGTAGTCGTGCCATTTTTGGTGAAACTGAATTAAAAGCAGAATTTGAAAAAATTCGCTGTAATGTACTTTCTGCTCAAAGAGATATTAATCAGCTAAAAATTGAAGTAAGAGAAATGCGTGAAAAAATGTACGAACATTTATCTCACATAAAAGAAGGCTTTTTTAATATCAAAACAGATCGTGGTGGCATTACCGATATTGAATTTATCGCCCAGTATCTGATGCTTGCGAATGCCCCAGTTAATCCAATATTAACTAAATGGTCTGATAACGTCCGTATCTTTGATTCAATGGCAGAATATCACATTATTTCTCTAACAGAATGTGAAAAGCTCAAATCCTGTTACGTGACATTGCGTAATAAAATTCATCACCTGAACTTATTAGGGAATCCTGTCATTGTTGATGATTCGGAATTTGCAGAAGAAAGAGAGTTTGTTTGTTCTTTCTGGAATAAGCTATTTTCTTAAAAGATTAAAGGAGTCTATCCCCAGATATTTGGGATAAACTCATTTTTATATATTCTCTACGTAAAAACAGCCTAACTTTCTACCACACTTATATTGTCAAAGTAATCTTTAACAAAACTCCATAAACAAAAACCCCAAGCCATTCAGCTCGGGGTTCTACATTCAGTACCTGGCGGTG
>CAJLFU010000061.1 GCA_905205995.1 uncultured Haemophilus sp.
GCAATAATAGCAGGAATATTTAAATAACTTTTTACAGATGGCGCAGGTCCGATACAAACTGTTTCATCTGCAAGTAATACGTGTTTTAAATCACGGTCAGCGGTAGAGTGAACCGCCACAGTTTTAATGCCTAATTCTTTACAGGCACGCAAAATACGCAGTGCAATTTCACCACGGTTAGCAATCACAACTTTTTCTAACATAACAATTTCCACTTGTGTGAAAAAATGGCGAGAAAGCTCGCCATTTCAGATTGATAGGGATTATTCGATAACGATCAATGGTTGATCAAATTCAACCGCTTCGCCATCATTTACTAAGATTGCTTTTACCACACCAGCTTTATCTGCTTCGATACGGTTCATCATTTTCATTGCTTCAACGATACAAAGTGCATCGCCTACTTTGACTGTTTGTCCCACTTCTACGAAAGCTTTCGCTTCTGGGCTTGGGCTACGGTAGAATGTACCTACCATAGGTGAACGCACTTGGTGGCCAGAAATTTCAGCCGCTGGTGCTTCAGCAGGCGCAGCTGCCGCTGGAGCAGCTGCAGGAGCCGCAGCAGGTGCTACAGGCGCCGCTGCATATTGAATTGCAGCTGGTGCAACAGCTGGTGCCGCACGACTAATACGTACTGTACCTTCTTCTTCTTGCACTTCTAATTCAGTGATACCCGATTCTTCTACTAATTCAATCAGTTTTTTGATTTTACGAATGTCCATACGCTCTTCCTAAAAATATTAATGAATTTTCAACCGCACTTTCAAAATTCACTCCAAAGTGCGGTCATTTTGAAACCTGTTTTTTTGTGTCGGCAAGATTACCGCAAAATCACGCACTTTGCGATAAATTTCTGCGAAAATCTGCAAATTTTGTGAAATTTTATGCTTTTTTATTTAAAAAATCTAACGCAAATTGGAGAGCAAACTCATAGCCTTTCGCACCTAAGCCACAAATCACCCCTTCAGCCACATCACTAAAGTAAGAATGGTGACGGAATGGCTCGCGCTTATGTACATTAGACAAATGGATTTCAACAAAAGGAATTGACACAGCAAGCAACGCATCACGCAATGCAACACTGGTATGCGTATAAGCTGCTGGGTTAATTAAAATAAAATCCACTTTCTGAAAACTTTGATGAATCTTATCGATTAACTTTTCTTCGCTATTTGCTTGAAAGCACGCCAAATTCACATCATGCTGCGCCGCAAGTTTTGCCACATTTTCTTCAATGGCAGATAACGAAATCGAACCATAATGTTTCGGCTCTCTTGCACCCAACATATTTAAGTTCGGGCCATTTAACAGCAAAATATTGAATTTTTTTGACATTTTCACATCCTTTAACTTGTGCGAATTATAGCGATTTTTTGTGTAATGGTGGTCGTATCTCTATACAATTTTGGTAATAAATTCTGAATTTAAATCAATGAGCGGTAAATCTGAGCCTGGCCACGCACGTAATACTTGATGTTGCATTAAATTCAATGTATCCAATCCTGGCGTCACATTGGGTGTATATTGTGCCGCAATACGAGCAAGTTGCGTCAACCCTAGGCTACTTTCAATGCTCGAGCTAATCACTGCTTTTATGCCTAAACTATGTGCTTGTGCAATCAGCTTTTGACAATCTTGTAGCGAACCAACCAGTGTTGGTTTAATCACAATAGCACTTAAGTGCGGTTCTTTTTCTAAAAGGAAGTCAGGCTCACGCACACTTTCATCCCAAGCAATATTAATACCTGTTTGAGCTGCAAACTGGCGGCTTTCTTCACGGGTTTTACAAGGCTCTTCCAGAAATTGAATACGTGAACGATGTTGCGGTTTCACTTTCTCCGCAAATTTTAAGGCTTTTTCTAATGTCCATTGACGATTCGCATCTAGACGTAATTGCAAATCAGGAATGGCTTCAAGAAACATATCCGTAATCAAGCCATCACGGTTCGCTTCATACATGCCGACTTTGATTTTAGCGACTTTGTCGCCTGGCATTTGATTAAGTTCTGCATATAACTCATCAGGATCACCATAGCACAAAGGTGCAGTGTGATAGTTACCTTCCTTATTTAAATAACGTTTCATCTCATCCATCGCCGTGCTAATACCGAAGGCAACGGAAGGATAACAACCGTCAAGAGGGACTCTTGGCGCTTCGCAGCTTGCATGACACCAATTCGTCAGCCATTCAATGGCTTGCTCTTGCGCTTGTTCGATGGTTTCTTCGCTAAACCCTGGTAAAGGTGCAATCTCTCCCCAACCATCACGGCTGCAAGCAACACGTACAATCAAACCTTCTCGACGTTTCAAAAAGCGTCCACGTAAAATTAATTGGCTGTCGACGGGAATAGAATAACGATAAAGATTAAATGATTTGGTTTCCATCTTATTCTCCTTGATGGCAAAAGTGCGGTTAAAAACACACTGATTTTTAACCGCACTTTTATTTATCAAATTATGGATTACGTCTGAATTTGCTGAAGTCTGGCGCACGTTTTTCGTTAAACGCGTTACGACCTTCTTGACCTTCTTCAGTCATATAGAATAACATGGTTGCATTACCAGCGAGTTCTTGTAAACCAGATTGACCATCACAGTCTGCATTCAATGCAGCTTTCAAGCAACGTAACGCAATTGGGCTGTTACGTAACATTTCACGGCACCAACGCACGGTCTCTTTTTCTAAATCAGCATAAGGCACGACAGTATTCACTAAGCCCATATCTAATGCTTCTTGCGCATTATATTGACGGCATAAGAACCAAATTTCACGTGCTTTTTTCTGACCCACTAAACGCGCCATATAGCTTGCACCCCAGCCACCGTCAAATGAACCTACTTTAGGACCAGTTTGACCAAAGATTGCATTGTCTGCAGCAATCGTTAAATCACATAACATATGTAATACGTGACCACCACCAATTGCGTAACCTGCCACCATTGCTACAACTGGTTTTGGACAAGTACGAATATCACGTTGGAAATCCAATACATTTAAGTGATGTACACCGCTTTCATCTTTGTAACCGCCGTAGTCACCACGAATTTTTTGGTCACCACCAGAACAGAATGCTTTTTCACCTTCACCGGTTAACACAATCACGCCAATTTTTTCATCGAAACGAGCATTAGAAAAAGCATGGATCATTTCTTTGACTGTTTGCGGGCGAAATGCATTGCGTACTTCTGGGCGATTAATAGTGATTTTTGCAATACCGTCAGTCGATTTGTGGAAACGAATATCGGTATAGCCTTCGCTATGATCAACCCACTCAACTGGTGCATATAAAACATCATCTTTTGGATTTTGCATTGTTCTTTCCTTTATAAGTGTAAAAAGTGCGGTCATTATATCGGAAGTTTTTTAGTTCGGGAAAGAAAATCAATTATTGAATACTTTACAATTATGTCGTTGTTGTTAAAATTCCGCCATTCCAACTTTAGTAAGGAAATTTAAGTGAAAAAAATTATTTTTTTAAGCAGCATCATTTTATTGAATGCTTGTAGTTTATTCGGCACATCGCAATCATCAATTCCAGCAGAATTCGCACAGGCAGATTATCAACTTTCTGATGTCAATGCGAAAAAATGGGCAATCACAAGCAAACAGGCGGAACAATGTATCTACCCGAATTTAACCCGTATTCAGCAACAACATTTTGCCAAAGAAGATAGCTATATTCATTCCCAATATGTCTTTTTCTATCCATTAGAAAAAATCATCGGGGAAGACTATGTGAAAATGATTCAAAAAGATGAAAAATCGATGAATTACGCGACTTATCAATTTAAGAAATTCCGTACAGAAGTTGGTGATGTCGAGCCATTAGAACCTAAAGCCTGTCAAATCTTGCGTACTCAGGCAAAAGAAGATTTGGATGTCGTGAAAGGTCAATATGTAAATGGTATGGTGGATGAAACGAAGAATGACGACGGCACACTGAAGAAAACGGGTGATGGCATTGCCACCAATCAGAACAAATTCTTCTTTGATATTATTAAATGGGGTTCTGCTCTTCTTCTCTAATTTTTCATTATTTTCTATAAAAACAACGGCGTAACTATTTTTTACGCCGTTTTTGTATTCAGGGAAAACGATTACGATCAAAAAAAGCTTAGATTTTAAGTAAAAAAGCAAAATAGCCATTTAAATTAAAGTCATTTTCAGCTAGTCTAACTGGAAATATTTTTTACAAGGAGAAAACATCATGACAACGCTTTTTGATATTGCACAAAACTGGTTAAACCAAGATCCTGATGCTGAAACTCACGCAGAATTAACCGCACTTTTAACAGCGGCAAAAAATGGTGATGAAAAAGCACACGCTGATCTACAAGCTCGCTTTAGTGACCGTTTACAATTTGGTACTGCAGGGCTTCGTGGACCTTTACAAGCAGGTTCTATGGGAATGAACCGTGTTTTAGTGGCACAGGCAGCAGGTGGTTTAGCGGATTATTTAAAAGATTACGACAAACAGCCATCTATCGTGATTGGTTACGATGGTCGTAAAAACTCTGATGTTTTCGCACGTGATACTGCTGAAATCATGGCGGGGGCAGGCGTGAAAGCTTATTTACTTCCACGTAAATTACCCACTCCAGTATTAGCTTACGCAATCCAATATTTTGATACCACAGCTGGTGTCATGGTGACTGCGAGTCACAACCCTCCGGAAGATAACGGTTATAAAGTTTATTTAGGTAAAGCGAACGGCGGTGGCCAAATCGTTTCTCCGGCAGATAAAGATATCGCCGCATTAATCGATAAAGTAGCAGCGGGCAATGTAAAATATTTACCTCGTAGCCAAGATTATGTGGTGTTAGATGATGAAGTGGTTAACGCTTATATCGAAAAAACTGCTTCTCTTGCTAAAGAGCCTAAATCAGATATTAACTACGTTTATACCGCAATGCACGGTGTAGGCTATGAAGTATTAAGCAAAACCTTAACCAAAGCAGGTCTTCCACAACCTCACATTGTGGCAGAACAAGTATGGCCAGATGGCACATTCCCAACGGTAAACTTCCCTAACCCGGAAGAAAAAGGTGCATTAGATTTAGCGATTAAAGTAGCAAAAGAACACAATGCAGAATTCATTATTGCCAATGACCCAGATGCTGACCGTTTAGCGGTTGCTGTACCAGATGCAGAAGGTAACTGGAAACCTTTACATGGTAACGTGGTAGGTTGTTTCTTAGGTTGGTATTTAGCAAAACAATATCATGCAAAAGGTGAGAAAGGCGTATTAGCGTGTTCTTTAGTGTCTTCTCCAGCGCTTGCTGAAATTGCGAAAAAATACGGTTTCCAATCAGAAGAAACCTTAACCGGTTTCAAATACATCGGTAAAGTTCAAGGCTTATTATTCGGTTTCGAAGAAGCGCTTGGTTACTTAGTTGACCCTGATAAAGTACGCGATAAAGACGGTATTTCTGCGGCGATCGTATTCTTAGATTTAGTGCGTCACTTAAAAGCACAAGGCAAAACCTTAGCAGATTATGCCAATGACTTCACACAAGAATTCGGTGCTTATGTCAGTGGTCAAATTTCTATTCGTGTAAGCGATTTATCTGAAATTGGTAAATTAATGGCCGCACTTCGTAACACGCCTCCAGCTGAAGTAGGTGGTGTTAAAGTGGCACAATTCATCGACCATACTAAAACTGATCGTCAAAGCGACATCCTTGTATTCGTATTAGAAAACGGTAGCCGCTTAATCGTTCGTCCATCGGGTACTGAGCCGAAAATCAAGTTCTATCTTGATGCGCGCGGTAAAGATCCAAAAGACGCGGATCAAGTTTTAGCTCAATTTGATGAAGGCGTTCGTCAAATCCTTCGTCAAGATGCTTACGGCAAACAAGATTGCTAATTGAGCAAACTATTAAATAATAAAAAACGCTAGGTTTGATGCCTAGCGTTTTATTTTTGCTTATTTCAATGCAAGTTGTAACTTGCCCTGATGTTTTTCTAATAAAGCCTCTGCTTGAGCACGATCTAATCCACTCAGAATCATCATAATCGCTAATTTCGCATTTTGATCAGCCTGCTTTAATGTCTCTTCTGCGAGAGCCTTATCGCAATCCGTAGCTTGCATGACGATACGAATGGCACGAGCTTTCAGTTTTTCATTACTTGCCTGAACATCCACCATTAAATTTTGATAGCATTTACCCATTAAGATCATGGAAGCCGTAGTAAGCATATTCAGTACTAATTTTTGTGCTGTACCTGATTTTAAACGGCTCGAACCAGTCAGTACTTCTGGCCCCACTACTGTATCAATGGCAATATCCACAATATTCGCCATCGCTGAATTCGGATTACTTGCAATCGAAACAGTCACTGAACCTAAACTTTTCGCATATTCCAATGCACCAATCACATAAGGTGTTCGTCCACTGGCTGCAATACCCACCAACACATCTTTTGAGGAAAATTGAATGGTTTGTAAGTCAACCACGGCTTGTGCTTTACTGTCTTCCGCCCCTTCAATTGGATGACGCAATGCGCGCTCACCGCCTGCAATAATACCTTTTACCATTTCAGGTGACACGCCAAATGTTGGCGGGCATTCAGAAGCATCGAGTACGCCTAATCGACCACTGGTTCCGGCGCCAATATAGGCTAATCGACCACCTTGTTGAAATGCTGAAACAATACATTCGACCGCTTGGGCGATTTGAGGTAAACATTTTTCAATTGCCAAAGGTACTTGTTTATCTTCCTCATTCATTAACTGCACAATTTCCAATGCAGACAAACTATCCACATGCATGGAATTGGGATTCCGTTGTTCAGTAATTAAAGTTGAAAGGGTTTGTAATAAATTTTCTGCCATGGTTTATTCCTTTGGAAAAATCGCCCCTAAACTGACCGCACTTGTGGCGCCCGTCACACTCGGCAAGTTAGCAGGTAAATTATGCATACGACGATAGGCCAACCAAGCAAAAGCTGCCGCTTCCACATAATCGATATCAAGTTCTAATTCAGTCGTCAGTTGAATACGCCAATTTGGTAATGCCTGTTTTAAACTATTCATGATCGCCTGATTTTTAGCACCTCCGCCACAAACAAGTAATCGACATGGTAATGTCGTCTGAATATTGTTAAGGGCTAAAACAATGCTTTGCACGGTAAATTCAGCCAAAGTTGCTTGCACATCTTGTGGTAAAAGTGCGGTCGTTTTGCGTGCTATTTTTTGAATTTTATTCTCTAGCCAAGCCAAATTAAATAATTCACGCCCCGTGCTTTTCGGTGGTGGAAGCTGAAAGAAATCCTCATCTAATAATGCCGCTAACAAATCTGGATTCACTTGACCTGAAGCCGCCCATTCACCATTTTTATCGTAGGCTTTACCTTGATGCTTTTCGATCCATTGGTCAAGCAAGGTATTACCGGTTCCCGTATCAAAGCCAATGACAGGCTGTTCGGGTATCAATAAGGATACATTACTAATACCGCCAATATTCAGCACCACGGTTGCCCAATGAGGATCAAAAAATACTGCTTGATGAAAAGCGGGCACTAAAGGTGCGCCTTGTCCACCAAATGCCATATCTTTACGGCGCAAATCACCCACAACCGTAATACCTGTTTTAGCGGCTAATAAATTCATATCACCGATTTGCATGGTAAACGGAAATTGACCTTTTGGGGAATGCCACACTGTTTGGCCATGGCAGCCAATGGCTTCGATCTGCTCAGGTTTTAACTGATGTTTACGTAAAAAGGCATTGACGCAATCGGCATAAAGTAAACCAAATTGATGATCGAGTTCACCCAATGCTTGTAACGACGTTTCACCCGATTGAATAAGTGCGGTCACTTTTTCGCGTAAATTTGCCGGCATCGGCGTAAAATCTGCTGCAATTAATTTGGTTTGATTCGATTGGATGTCAGTAAGGGCAATATCCACCCCGTCAAGGCTGGTGCCAGACATAATACCAAGATAATAAGTCATAGTGTTCAATTCGTGAGTTTTTCAGAATTATAGCGGATTTTAAAAAAATAAAAAAAGAGAGAACATTG
>CAJLFU010000062.1 GCA_905205995.1 uncultured Haemophilus sp.
CATCATGCCCATGAGTTCAGCTTGGCGGTTTAAATCCAGATAAGTAGTCGGCTCATCGAGTAGCACTAATTCAGCATCTTGCGCAAGTGTCATGGCTAAAAATACCCGTTGTTGTTGACCACCAGATAAATCGGAAACTAACTGTTCGGCGAGTTCGGCAGTTTGTGTTTGCGCCATCGCCCAATTAACCAATTCTTCATCTTTTTGGCTAAGTTTGCCCCAAAGATTTAAGTAAGGTGAACGGCCGTAAGCGATCAATTCGCGTACTTTAATGCCTTCTGGTACCAAGTGTTGCTGCGGGAGAAAAGCCAATTCTTGGGCATACTCTTTAGGGCTTTTTTGCCAAATATCCTGACCTTTATGGGTGATTGAGCCTTGCTTCGGTTTGAGCAAGCGAGCCACCGCTTTTAATGTGGTGGACTTACCGCAACCATTTGGGCCGATTAATGCAATCACTTTATTTCTCGGGAATTTTAGCGACAGATTTTTAACCACGAGTTTATCTTGATAACCTAAAGATAAATTATTGATTTCAATGCTCATTATTTAGTTCTCATCAATAAGTAGAAGAAATATGGCGCACCGATAATTGCGGTCAGAATACCTGCGGGAAGTTCAGTTGGTGGATCAATCACCCGCGCCAAAATATCCGAAAGTTGTAATAAGAGGGCGCCAATAATCAAGGCTGCCGGTAATAGGGTGCGATGTCTGCCACCGACTAAACGACGGGCAAGATGCGGCGCAACCAAGCCTAAAAAGGCAATCGGACCACAAATTGCCACGGCTGTAGTAGAAAGGGCTACCGCTAGCACTAAAACGCTAATTTGCACTTTATTTACGGTTACGCCCAAGGTGGAGGCTTTGTTTTCACCTAAACCAAGGGTATCGAGATCGCGACAGAAAATAAATGGTAAGGGCAGCAATACCACTAACCATGGCAATACCACATTCAAATAAGACCAGCTGCGCCCCCACAGGCTTCCTGTGAGCCATAACATAGCCGTGTTGATCTCGACCGGATTGGTAAGCATCAGATAATGACTAATGGCTGCCCATAATGCGGAAAGTGCGACCCCAATGATTGCCATTTTGATAGGGCGGAAGTTAAAACCGCACACGATCCATAAAATGACAAAAGAGAGCACGCCACCTAAAAACGCAAAAATTGGCATCCAGTAAAATGCTAAGTTTGGTAAGAACATCAATACCGAAACGGCAACCAACCCAGCCGCGTTGTTAATCCCTAAAATATCGGGGGAGGCAAGCGGATTACGTACCACGCTTTGCACTAACACACCAGAAATTGCTAAGGCTCCGCCTAATAAAATCGCTAATACTGCACGGGGTAGGCGATATTCCATCAAGGTAAAATAGTTTTTATCATCAGGCTGAAAGGCCGCCCAAATTTCCTCAAAAGAAAGTGTATAAGTGCCAAGGCGAATACTCAATCCAAAGAGTAGTACCATCATACTGAGCGTGATGACATAAAAGCCGATAGCGCGAAAAGATACATGAGAGGTTCGCATTAGTGTCTTCCTCTGGCAAATAATACAAAGACTGGGGCACCGATTAAGGCAAGTACCGCACCAGCAGGCACTTCACTAGGGAAATTAACCGCGCGGGCAATGGTATCTGCAGCGAGCATTAAAATTGCGCCGAGTAACATCGCCATGGGGAGAGATTTTCGCAAGTCATAACCAATCCAATAGCGGGCAAGGTGGGGCACGAGTAAGCCAATAAAGGCCACGGGACCAGCAACACTTACGCTTGAACCCACAATCAATAATGCCATGATGTTAGCGTACCAACGTAAACGGAAGAGATTGATGCCGAGTGAACGAGCGGATTCATCGCTTAAATTGAGTAAATTCAAACGACTGGCAAAAAGCAGGCAGAAAAGTGCGGTCAAAATAAAGAACGGAAATAACGTCAATAATTCATTCCAACGAGCATGTGCAATGCCACCAGCTAGCCAACTCATAATACCGAAGGCATGATCTTCCGCGATAATCAGCACCAATTTCGTGAGCGCGGCACAAAGTAGTGATACGGCAATCCCCGCTAAAATCACTCGGCTACGATCTCCACTGTTGTCTTTCCATCCGTCGCTGATCAGCATCACCACAAACCAACTCAGACCGCCACCGATACTGGCCACTAAGGCAATGCTATAACCAGAAAGAATCAGGGGGCTAAACGCACTGGTGGTCACCATGGCAAGACTGGCTCCCGAGTTCACGCTAAGTAAGGTAGGCGAGGCAAGTGGATTGCGCGTAATGGTTTGTAACAACGCCCCCGCCACAGCAAGATTGGCACCTAAAATCATGCCAACTAATGCGCGTGGTAGGCGTAAATCGGTTACGGTGATTTTGGCAATTTCATCGCCATCGGGGAGGAACGCTTGTAACGCTGCAAGCGGTCGAATTTCGATGGGATAATACAAAAACAGGCTTCCCCATAATAGGAAAGCCAGAATAATAAGGGGGAGTCCCCAACGGAAAGTGGACTTCATCATTATTTTTGTTTCACGAAACCTTCAATTTGTTTTGCCATAATTTTGCTCGCTTCTAAGCCACGACCACGAGCCCACATGTCGGCATCAACGCTGTAAACATGGTTCGCTTTTACGGCAGGAATGGCTTTCCAAAGTGGCTCGGCTTCCCATTTGCGCGCAATACTTTCATCACGGTAATGGGCGATGAACAAGTATTCCGGTTTTTCCATTACTAATTGTTCAAGGTTGATTTCTACGAAAGCTTGATCACTATTGAGTTTGGTTGGGGCAAAACCTAATGTCGTTAAGAAACTACCCACATAGCCATTGTCATTTTGGATATTAAATTTATCTTCTCGGGAAGTACCAAATGAGGCTTTTTTGCCTTGTACACCTAAATTTTTTGCAATATTAGCGATGTAATCATTATGGTCATTGATCTTCGCTTTCATTTCGCTACTTTTACCGACTAAATCACCAATTTTCTGAGCAGTTTCAAGGTTTTCTTGGTAGCTTTCATGACGTGAATCGAACATCACCGTTGGTGCGATTTTTTTCAATTCTTCAAACACCGCTGTGTGACGGGAAGGATCGGCAATAATTAAATCGGGTTTGAGAGAAGCTATTACTTCAAGGCTTGGCTGAGAACGCGTGCCAACGGATTGCCATGCAGCAATTTTTTCGCGTACTTGCGGCAAAATACGATCGACTTTGTTATCGTCGGCCACACCCACTGGGCTTACACCGACTTGAGCTAACGCATCCACAAAAGAATATTCCAACGCCACAACACGGCTTGGGGTTTTATCAAGAGTAAATTCGCCCTTTGCATCTTTAATCGTCACAGCACTAGCAAATGCAGATGCCATCAATAATGCAGAAGCTAAAGTAGTTTTTAATAATTTTTTCATGTTGTGTCCTCAATAATAAAAAGTGTTTTGATTATACATTCAAACAATGTTATTGAGAATAGTTATATTTTAGTTGTTTGGTCGGATTTCTCTATTTCGCCCGCATTCTAGCAAGTAAACTGACGGCAATAATGATGACTAATGAACCAATCCAGAAATTCAGACTAGGTACGTTATCCCAAAATAGCCAGTCACAGATGCTGGAGAAAATCACGCCAGTAAAAGCAAAAGGCGTGATGACATTAGCGGGTGCGTATTTAAAGGCGCGAGTGAGTAATAATTGGAAAATAAGACCGAATCCGCCCACTAAAAGTAACAGCGTAAATCCGTGTAGTGTTGGCATTTTCCACTGTGCGATGAAAAAGAGCGGCAACAAAATCGAACCTAATAAGTGAAAGTAAAACACGATATTTTTAGGTGAGTTATGTTTATTGAGCTCTTGTAAGCTGATAAACGCCATCGCAGCCAAGGCTGCTGCACCTAACGCATAGCCTGCATGGAGAGGATTGATATTCATTGAGTCGTTGGTCAGCATAATGATGGATACACCGATAAACCCCATAAAACTGCAAGCTAATACTTTTAATGGCGTTCTGACTTTAAAGAAAAACAATAGTAAAGGCACAAAAAGTGCGGAGGTATTCATCAATAAAATCGCAATAGAAATTGGTAAATATTTAATGGCGTAGAAGGTTAACAACATACTGGCAATGCCGGCAAGGTTGCGCAAAACGAGAAACTTCCATTGCGACATATCGACTTTAAAATCTCCATCTTTAATTAAAAAGGGCAGGAGAAACACAAAACCAATAAAGAAACGGGAAAATAAAATTTCACTGGACGGTAATTCATCAGAGGCGTATTTTACAAAGACGCCCATTAAGGCAATGCTGATGTAAGCTAGCACCATACAAACAACAGCTTTTTGATAATTATTGCGGAGATGTATGTTTGGCATAAAGGTTCCTTGCACAATGTGCGGTAAAAAATTGCCTTATTTTGTAAGAAAATGGGCTTGTCTTCGTCTAATGAAATGTAACCTGAAGATATTTTATATAATAAGGAAAGAAAATGAAATATACAAAAACATTTCTCATATTGACCGCACTTTTTGGCGGTTTGCAAAGTAGTTTAACGTATGCTGATCACACAGAATCATCAAAGGAGCAAAAAATGACAATGGAAAGCAAACAAGAACAACGAATTATTTATCTTGCTGGTGGTTGTTTTTGGGGACTAGAAGCTTATATGGAACGCATTCAAGGCGTGACTGATGCCGTTTCTGGCTATGCCAATGGAAAAGGCGATACCACGAACTATCAATTATTGCACGCGACAGATCATGCTGAAACCGTGAAAGTCACTTACGATCCAAATAAAATTTCGCTAGATAAATTGCTGCAATATTATTTCCGTGTTATCGATCCAACCAGTATCAATAAGCAAGGCAATGATCGTGGCAGACAATATCGCACGGGTATTTATTATCAAAACGAACAAGATAAAGCGGTTATAGAGGCCGCATTGAAAACCTTACAAAGTAAATATCAGGCGCCAATTCAAATTGAAGTAGAACCGCTGAAAAATTATGTGGAGGCGGAAGAGTATCATCAGGATTATCTCAAGAAAAATCCGAATGGCTATTGCCATATCGACATCAAAAAAGCCGATGAGCCATTAATTGATGATAAACAATACCCAAAACCAAGTGATGCAGAATTAAAGCAAAAATTGACCGCACTTCAATATGATGTGACGCAAGGCAAACATACTGAACGTTCTTTTAGTAACGAATATTGGGATAATTTCGCACCTGGCATTTATGTGGATATTACTACGGGAGAACCGTTATTTTCTTCCAAAGATAAGTTTGAATCGGGCTGTGGATGGCCAAGTTTTACTAAACCGATTGCGGCTGAAGTCGCGGAATATCAAAAAGATAATAGCTTTAACATGACTCGTATTGAGGTGTTAAGTCGCAGTGGACATGCTCATTTAGGCCATGTGTTTGACGATGGTCCGCGTGATAAAGGTGGTTTACGTTATTGCATCAATAGCGCATCGATTAAGTTTATTCCATTGGATGAAATGGAAAAACAAGGCTATGGTGATTTGATTCCTTTTGTGAAATAAGAGGGCAAAATGAGAAAAATATTGACCGCACTTTTATTGTTTTTGAGTCCATTAAGCTTTGCGCAAGAGAAGGTGTCTTTGGCGGATATTTCCTTGAAGACGTTAGATAACCAAACCGTCTCTTTATCACAATATCAAGGCAAGCCGCTTTATATCAAAATGTGGGCATCTTGGTGCTCAATTTGTCTGGCTGGTTTAGCGGAAATTGACGATCTCAGTGCAGAAAAAAATCTTAATTTTAATGTGATTACGATTGCCTCACCTGGACAAAAGAACGAACAAAATAGCCAAAAATTTATCAATTGGTATAAGGGGCTAGATTACAAAAATATCACGGTATTATTGGATGAAAATGGGGAAATTATTAAACGTGCTAATGTGTTAGGCTATCCGTTTAATTTGCTGTTGGATAAGGATTTAAATCTTATCAAAGTCCAGCCAGGTCATTTGAATTCAGATCAAATTAAACAATTTGCGAAGGAATAAAAAAGAGCGGTCATTTTTGACCGCACTTTGATCTGCCCCCCAAAAATTTGACCGCTTGTTTATTTTGCTAAAAATTATTTTGAACAGCCACAGCCTCTAGCCCCCTCTAAGAAACTTTCAAAATCCTCTTTAAAGAGCGCACACGCTTTTGGATCGACTTTCGCTTTTTGATTATTTAGTCTGTTATGTTTTTCAATAAAATAATTGGCAGAATCTTCATCCTGTTCTAAGAACGCATAATTATCGCCAATAATCTCAGATAATAGACGATTACTCATATAATCCCACGTTTTCTTTTCAGCATCAGATTGCTTGCTATACACTTGCGTTTCAGCTTCCTCATAAGAGAGTTCTGCCAACTGCGGATAAATACATTGTTCACGATTATTAAGTTCGAGAATATATTTTTTTACCTCTTTATCGGTAATTTTATATTTAGCATTCGGGTAATTTGTTACCTCTCTGCTACAAGCCGTTAAGAAAAATAAGATTGAAACTGTAAATAATTTTTTAAGCATCGTTTTTGCCTTTTATTAAAAATAAACCGTTACTAATAAAAAAAGTGATCTGCCCCCCCAAAAGTTGGACAGGTTAGTTAACTTAAATATTGAGCTCGGTATTGCACTGGGCTCAATCCTTTTAAACCAAGTTTAATTCGTTTTTGGTTGTAATACACTAAATATTCTTCAATTTCAGCCTGTAATTCAGCAATTGAATGATAAGTCCGAGAGTAAAAGCACTCTGATTTTAATATTGCAAAAAAGCTTTCAATCACCGCATTATCGTAGCAATTTCCTCGGCGACTCATACTTTGCAGCTTTACCCTCCAACATCTTTACCCTCCAACATCTTTACCCACTCCGCCGAGCCATACAATACGCCTTGGTCGCTATGAATAATCGGGCATTCTGTCGGTTTAATCCTACTAAGCCCTTGTTCTAACATCTTTTTTACCAATGAAAACTTCGGGCGTGTCGCAAAGTTATAGGCAATAATTTCTCGGTTAGCCAAGTCCATCAACGGTGAAAAATAAAGCTTTTCTTGCCCAACCTGAAATTCCGTTACATCCGTTACCCATTTTTGATTGAGTGCCGTTGCTGTAAAATCACGATTCAGTAAATTCGGGGCTATATGCGATGTTTTTCCACGTTTTCCATGTCTTTTCTTGCGTAAAATGGAATGAATATCTAACTCGTTCATCAGCTTTAACACCGTTTTATGGTTCATAATTAAAACCCATTTGGCGTAATTTGAGTGTCATTGGGCGATAACCATCTCGTTTTCTGTTCTTTTTATACAGCGATAAGATGGCCTCTTTTACCTCGTGATAATTTCGCTTAATCTCTTTATAGTAAAAGCTTGAGCGAGGCATTTTAGCCACATGAAGTAAATCATTTAACGTGTGGTCTGGCTTCAATCTTTCAATGATTTTTCTTTTTTCTGTCGTTGTTTTTGACGGTCGAGCTTCTCCAACTCCTTTAGATAAGCAATCTCCGCACGAGCCAAGGCGAGCTCTCGCTGCAGCTTTTTAAACGCTTTAGGTGAAAAGTCTGTGGTTTCTGGAATTTCAATGTCTTTCTTTTTCATCTTTGGCTTCACTATTTTCGGTGTTTGAAGGTTTGTATAAGGCGATTTTACGCCATCAAGCCCTCTTTCCCGAAATGCTTTTAGCCAATAAATGACGAGAGCGTGGGAAATTTTATGAAGTTTAGCCACCTCACGGATACCATAATCCTGTTCGGTGACGAGTTTGATAATTTTCAAACGAAATTGATAAGAGTAGGACATAATCTGCACCTCAAATTAGGTGTCCAGGTTTTGGGGTGCA
>CAJLFU010000063.1 GCA_905205995.1 uncultured Haemophilus sp.
TAACAACGCGAGCATATTGAGTTGTAATGTCATAATACCTCTAAAGTGCGGTCAAAAAACTGACCATTTTTATGCGTGTAAAGTTTTTGTAAATTATACCAATTTCTTGCTTTTCTGTGTTTTTTATTTAGTGAAAAAAGGCTAGAATACAAGTCAACTTTCTTCTCATATTCCCTGTTTTACTAAGGTTTTTTGCCCTATGTCGAATGTCGTCAGCCCTGAATTAATTAAAACTGTTGTCCTGCTTGCTACCAGTGTCACTATCGTGCCGCTTTTTAAGCGTATTGGCTTAGGTAGCGTGTTGGGTTATTTAGTGGCTGGCTGTTTAATTGGTCCTTCCGTTTTCGGCGTAGTGAAAGATGCCGAATCTATTCTACATATGGCTGAACTGGGCGTGGTGATGTTCTTATTCATTATCGGTTTGGAGATGCATCCAGAACGTCTATGGGCGATGAGAAAAGCGATCTTTGGTCGAGGCTTTCTACAAGTAGGACTATGTGGCGTTCTGCTTACCTTTGCTGGTATCTATATTTTAAATCTTCCTAAAGAAGTCGCATTTATTGCAGGTATGGGCTTTACCCTTTCTTCCACCGCTATTGTGATGCAGGTATTAGAAGAACGCGGGATTACGAACACACCAAAAGGCCAACGAGTTATTTCTACCTTAATTTTTGAAGATTTATCCATTGTGCCATTATTGGCTTCTATTGCCTTTTTAACACCTGAAACCAAACATATTGAACATCAAACCAACTGGACATCTATTGCTATTGCACTCGGTGCCGTTGTCGGTTTAGTCGTTGCGGGTAAATGGTTAATGAACCCAATTTTCCGTTTGATTTCCAAAGCTCATATTCGCGAAATGATGACCGCAGCTGCTTTACTTGTGGTATTAGGAGCTGCATTAGCCATGGAAGCGAGTGGCCTTTCAATGGCGATGGGCGCATTCGTTGCGGGTGTAATGCTTTCAGAATCCGCATTCCGCCACCAATTAGAAGCCGATATTGAACCGTTCCGTGGTTTATTGCTCGGTCTCTTCTTTATGGGCGTGGGAATGTCGCTTGACCTCAGTTTAGTCTTCAATGATGCGGTTTGGTTGTTAGGTATCGTATGCCTTTATATCGTAGGCAAAGCCTTAGCTGTTTATACCGTTTCACGTATTACGAAACTTGACCGTACCGAATCGGTTGGACGAATGACCATCATGGCGCACGGTGGTGAATTTGCATTCGTACTCTTCTCTGCAGCGACCACTGCAGGCGTGATGACAAAAGATCAAAATGCGACCTTCACCGCTGCGGTAATTATCTCGATGTTGTTCTCACCATTGATTGGCTTATTAATGCGTAAAATCAACCAACGCAAATCAGTGAATCAAGAGGAAAAAATCGATACTAGCGATCTTGATCCAATTGTGGATTTAGAAGATAGCGTTCTTGTAATTGGTTTTGGTCGTTTCAGCCAAATCGTGTGTCAATCGCTTCTTGTTCGTGGCATTAACGTATCGGTGATTGACCGCAACATCGAAAACATCCGTGCGGCAGCTAAATTTGGTTTTAAAGTTTATTACGGTGACGGTATCCGCCTTGATGTATTACGCGCTGCCGGTATCGAAAAAGCCAAATGTGTCGTCATCGGGATTAACGATACCCAACGTATTGAAAGCATTGTTCAGAATCTGAAAGATGCTTATCCGAAACTCCCAATTTTGGCTCGAACTTATGACCGTAAAACAACCGTAAGTCTTATTAAGAAAGATGTGGACTTTATTGTGCGTGAAACCTTTGAGTCTGCGCTCACGCTCAGCCATGCAACATTGATGCAATTAGGTATCAATAAAATTGAAGCGGATGAGGTCATTGCAGAAGTTCGTTACTTAGATCAAGAACGATTGAATGAAGAAGTTTTACATGGTTTTTCTACGGACATCATCCGAAAATATTGGATGCCAAAACCTTTCATCAAGCCACATTCTGATGCTGAAGCATTAAATGAAGAAACAGCGGAAATCTTAGAAAAAGAAGATGATATCAATGATGAAGCCGCAGTTGAAACCCTTCTTCATGATGATTCAGAAAAAGAGAAACAAAAAGAAGTTGAATAACAAAAAAGCCCGATAAATTATTATCGGGCTTTTTATTAGGCTTTCATTGTCACAATCCAACAATTATGGATTTGTTTATTACGCTCAAAATCAAGCGGTAAGGTTTTCGCTGAAATTTCGACCGCACTTAATCCCAATTCATCTAACGCCTCAAAATCCATTTTAAAACCTCGTTTATTGTTCGAGAATACGATGGTGCCGTTAGGGCGTAAAATACGTTTGAGATTACGCATCAATTTGATGTGATCACGTTGTACATCCCAACTGTCTTCCATACGTTTAGAATTCGAGAATGTTGGCGGATCCACGAAAATCAAATCAAACTGGCGATCACATTTCTCTAACCACTGCAAACAATCTGCTTGGATGAGCTTGTGCTGTTTGCCTTCGATATCATTTAAAATCAGGTTTTGCTCTGCCCAGTTTAAATAAGTGTTAGACATATCCACGGTCGTCGTCGATTTTGCCCCACCTAATGCAGCATGCACTGTTGCGGAACCGGTATAAGCAAAAAGATTAAGGAAATCTTTGCCTTTTGCCATTTCGCCAAGCATTTTACGGGTTAAGCGATGATCCAAGAATAATCCTGTATCCAAGTAATCCGTTAGATTCACCCAAAGCTGAGCGCTATATTCATTCACATAGAAATATTCGCCTTTATTCGCCAATTTTTCATATTGATTCGTGCCTTTTTGTTTTTGACGCACTTTCAAAATCAGCTTATTGGTTTCAATACCGGTGACTTGCAAGGTTGCAGTCACTGCATCCAATAAACGTTGGCGAGCTTTGTTTTCATCAATATTTTTTGGCGCAGCATACTCTTGCACCACAATATGATCACCATAACGATCCACTGCCACGTTATATTCCGGCAAATCAGCATCATATAAACGATATGCATCAAGGCCTTGCTGCTTCGCCCATTTTTCAATTTTCTTGATGTTTTTCTGCAAGCGATTCGCAAAATCCACCGCCACTGTTAAAGTGCGGTCAAATTCAAGTGGATTTTCAGCCGCACTTTCTTTACGTTCTGAAATTTGATAATTCTTCTGAACACAATCTAACGGACCATTTTTCGCTTTAAATTGACGATAAGAACGCATACGCAAGCAATCAAGCAACGTAGATTCACTACTGAAAATCGACGCATTCCAACCACCAAATTCATTTTTAAGACGTTGTCCAAAGACTGAATATAGTGCAATCAAAGCAGGAGTTGTACCTAAACGCTCACCGTAAGGCGGGTTACAAATCACTGTTCCCACTTCATCTGGACTTGGATTTTTTAATGCGGCGACATCACCTTGTTTCCATTGAATTAAGTGCGCTACCCCTGCATTTTGTGCGTTCTTTTGCGCTTTTTTCAGTACGCGATGATCGAGATCAAAGCCATAAAAATGCGCTTTTGGATTTTGATTAAAATAAGTTTCTGCTTGCTGTGCCGCTTCTGCTTTCACCTTATCCCAAGCATCTTGATTATGCCCTTTCCAGCAATCAAAGCCCCAATGTAAACGATGTAATTGCGGCGCAATTTGTGCTTCCATCTGCGCGGCTTCAATTAGCAAGGTGCCCGAACCACACATTGGATCCACTAACGGTGTCCCTTTTTTCCAACCTGAACGAAGCACTATCGCAGCGGCTAAGGTTTCACGTAAAGGCGCTTGCCCTGTATCTTCGCGATAGCCACGTAAATGCAATGCTTCGCCACTTAAATCGAGTGAAACGATGAGTTCTTCTTTATTTAAATAAGCATGAATTCGCACATCCGGATAGTCTTTATCCACATTTGGACGCACTTTCCCTTGGCGTTCAAAATAATCTACAATGGCATCTTTCACACGCATCGCACCAAATTGGGTATGACGAATTTCTTGGTTTGTCCCGTTGAAATCAACAAAAAATGTAGCTTTCTCATCAAAATAACTTAACCAATCCTGCCCTGTCACAATTGAATACAAGTCTAAATCACTATATACCTTGCCATTTACAATAGGTAACAAAATACGTGAAGCTAAACGTGACCATAATAAGCTGCGATAAAGTGTGTCGTCATCAGCCTGAAAATGTACACCGCCTTGTGCAATTTTACATTCCGTTGCACCAAGCTCTGTCAGTTCGACTTTTAAGAGTTCTTCAAAACCACGGGCAGTTGTGGCAAATAGTTGTTTCATGTGTTTTCTCGATAGGGAAAAATTGGGCGGATTATAGCACGAAAGTGCGGTTAAATTTGGGGATATTTCAAGAATATTCCCCCTCTTTTGTAAAGAGGGGGCGAGGGGGAGATTTTGATTATTTACTTAAACATTGAGCATAACTATCAGCGGTGGCTTGAAGGAAATTCGCATAGGAATTTGGACCAAGCTGTACGTTATCGCCAATAGGATCTAAACGACCAACATTAACTTTTGTACTTTGCGCAAGAGAATCAATCACTTTTGGTGTGAATTGAGGCTCCGCAAAAAGACAATTTACACGATGTTCTTCAATTTCTTCTTTAATGTGAGCAATGGTTTTTGCACCTGGTGCCACTAATGGATTAATAGTGAAATAACCGGTTTGATTTAAACCATAAGCCTCATTGAAATAGCTATAAGCATCATGGAACACAAAGAAGCCTTTATCTTTGAGTGGGGCTAATTGTGCTTTGATTTTATCGCTTTGCTCAGTCAAAGTGCGGTTAAAATCGGCTAAGTTTTTCGCAATGAGCTCTTTTTTATCTGGATGTTGTTCCGTTAATTTATCCGCCACTTTCTGTGCCACAATTTGGCTAATGGCTGGTGAATACCATAAGTGCCAGTTTACACTTAACCCATTTTCATCTACATCGTGGTGGTGATGCTCATGGTCATGACCATGCTCGTGCTTATGATCGTGTCCATGTTTATGCTCATGTTTGTGATCATGGCTATGTCCGTGCTCATGCTCATCGCCTTCATGATAATGCTCATGATGAACTTTACTTAAAAGCGGTTTAATTTCTGGAATTGCAGAAATATTGATCACTTTTTTGCTATCAATTTGGCTAATTGGTTTTGATAAGAAAGCATCAATATCTTCACCAACCCAAAGCACTAAATCCGCCGATTTCACTTTTTGTACATCTGAAAGTTTTAAGCTGTAATCATGAGGAGAAGCACCCGCTGGCACTAAAATTTGCGTATCTGTTACACCATTAGCAATAGACGATGTAATAAAACCAAGTGGTTTCACGGATGCCAATACATCTGCATTTGCCATCATTGGAAGCGTTAAAAGTGCGGTAGAAATTGCACTCATTTTTAATACTTGTTTCATTTTGTTTCCTTACTTTTATTGGGAATTATTCTCAAAGCCAACATAGACTACGCCTTTTTGATAAAATTGCAACATTTCAAATTAAAAAAATGAAGTGATATTTCTTCATCTTATTGAATACTTTTATTCATAAAGAAAAAGCAACGTTTTCACGTTGCTTCATTTCTTTATTTTAATAACTTGTCTATTACCCTAGAAACGGCAAAAAATCCAAAAGTTGCGGTTATCATAGTTGCCGCACCAAAACCATTCGCACAATTCATGGTAGCGGATACTTCACAGCCCTCGCCCATTTTAGGGAAAATCAGAGGCTGACTGGAAAACACTGCATCAACTGCGAACTTACGTTGTGGATTTTGGGTAAAATTAAAATCCTTACGTAAAACTGACCGCACTTTCGCCAATAATGGATCTTGGATCGTTTTGCTTAAATCAGCAATTTGGATTTTGGATGGATCTGTCTGCCCACCTGCGCCACCGATAGTAATAATCTTGATTTTATTACGTTTGCAATAGGCAATCATCGCCGCTTTGGTTTTCACATTATCAATGGCATCAATGACATAATCATAGCCACGATTTAAGTATTCAGCTTGATTATCCGGTGAGATAAAATCATCGATAATATTCACCACACATTCTGGATTAATCAGCTTAACACGCTCTGCCATCACTTCCGTTTTAAGCTTGCCAATATTGCCGCTTAATGCAGGAAGTTGACGGTTAATATTGGTCACACAAATGTCATCCATATCAATCATGGTGATCTGCCCTACGCCACTTCGCGCAAGCGCTTCCACCACCCACGAACCTACACCGCCAATACCAATGACGCACACGTGAGCCTGACGTAAATGCGCCAAGCCTTCTGGTGTATAAAGGCGTCCAATGCCGCCAAAGCGCTGTTCGTAGTTATCGACACGAGCCATTATTGTAGTACCCAAACGCGTCCATAGTGTTTTGATAAACCCGCGATATGGCCTGCTTGATCGCCAATACCACGGTATAAGTCAAAGTGGTGACCATTTACCGCGCCGCCTACATCAAGTGCCACCATTAAGTGTAATTTGTGCGTGCCCATCCAGTTACCATCATTATCAATATCCGGCACTTCAACCAATAATACGGTACCTGAAGGAATGACATTGCGATCAGACGCAACCGCAGCCATTGGTACTAAAGGCACACCAGCAGAACCTTTCACTTTTCCTGTTGGATCGTTTTTAAAGAAAACATAAGACGGATTACGTTCTAACAATTCCCGTACTCGAGATGGGTTTGCTTTACCCCATTCGCGGATCGCTTGAATGGACATTTTTTCTTTTGGAATTTCACCATCTTCTACTAACAAACGACCAACTGCTTGATATTTATAACCATTTTGACCGGCATAGGCTAAATAATTTAAATTACCATCGCCGTAATCAACATAACCACTACCCTGTACACCAAGTAAGAAGTTATCCATCATTGAATCACTATACGCAAGCTCTAGGCCTTTACCTGCCAATGCGCCATTGTAAATTTCCGCACGGCTATAACGTTTATAACTTGGCATCGCATAAATTGGGTATTGGTATTTGCCTTGTGCTGTACGGCGAGCATGAATAACTGGCGAATAATAACCTGTCATCAAGACGTTTTGATAACCATCAAAACCTTTCATAATTTGAGGGTTAATACCGTATTGTGCTAATTCATTCACATTAGCCCCTGCAAGCACCCAGTTTGTAATTTTTCCATAATTCGCAGCAAAGCGATTTGTTAATGAATTTGAATAATTACGAACATTCGTCAACTGCGTTAAAAAATCCCCTTGGTTGACGACCGCATTTTTATTCTCCACAGAAGCCACAGGGCTTAAAATAGCTTGTTGATAAGTACGTCCGCTATACTTTGCCCCAAATTTTTGTGGATCATCACCTGTCGCGGTACGCGGCATACTTGAATTATTTTTTGAAGAGACTTTACTTGGTGCTGAACCACATGACGCAAGCACCGAAACTGCCGCCATTACAGAGAGCATTTTTACAGCGAGATTTTGACGAAATTTCATTCTTATTTTCCTAAATTAAACTAGCTAATACAAAGTTGCATACGCTATCAAAAATTCCCTTTGAGGACTAGCACTATTTCATAAAATGGTTAAGTAATATTCATTTTGTTTATTTTCTTAACAAACGGAAAGTCGAATTCAGTTTAAATCTTGCAATAATTTTTGAAACGAGTATATTACGCACTCTCAGACGCGGGGTGGAGCAGCTTGGTAGCTCGTCGGGCTCATAACCCGAAGGCCGTCG
>CAJLFU010000064.1 GCA_905205995.1 uncultured Haemophilus sp.
GTTGTCGCGGGCGCAAGTACTGCAACGGCATTTTTATCGTATTTTGTGAAAAACTATCAACAAGGTTGGTTGCATATTGATTGCTCTGCCACTTATCGTAAATCTGGCAGTGATTTATGGGCTGTGGGCGCAACCGGAATTGGTGTGAAAACTTTAGCAAATTTATTAGTAACGAAAGCAAGTTAAGTAGGATTTTATGACAGAACGTACTTTTTCAATTATCAAACCCGATGCAGTAAAGCGTCATTTAATTGGTGCTATTTTAGGGCGTTTTGAATCACAGGGATTCCGTGTCGTTGCGCTTAAAATGGTGCAATTAACTAAAGAACAAGCGGAAGGTTTCTATGCGGAACACCAAGGTAAACCATTTTTTGAACCGTTGGTGGAGTATATGATGTCTGGACCGATGGTGGTTTCTGTGTTGGAAAAAGAAAATGCCGTGAAAGATTACCGCACTTTGATTGGTGCAACGAATCCAGCTGAGGCGGCAGAAGGCACTATCCGCAAAGACTTTGCGTTAAGTCAGCGTGAAAACTCTGTTCATGGTTCTGATAGCGTTGAAAGCGCAAAACGAGAAATTGCTTATTTCTTCGTAGATTCAGAAATCCAACCATAATTCATTTCTATAAAAAAGCACTTAGTGAATATCTAAGTGCTTTTATTTTATTGCTTTTCAATTTTTGAGATAGTCTTTTTCATTGGATCAATTTCAGCCTGAATATGAAAGGCTTTCGCTAAATTCTCCGCATTTAACACGGCTTGCGTTTCACCGACTGCTAACAATTTGCCTTGTTCCAATAGAACAATTTCATCACAAAATTGATAAGCCAACGAAAGGTGATGAATGGCAACAACACACGTATGTTGTGGTGTGAGTGATTTAAGCTGTTCCATAATATCAATTTGATAATAAGGGTCGAGTGGTGCAATCGGCTCATCGACCAATAAAACAGGAGATTCTTTAATACAGCAACGAGTGAGTTGTACGCGCGCTTTTTCGCCACCTGAAAGTTGTTGAAATGGCTTATCGAGTAAATGAGTTACCGCAAATTTTTCTGAAAACGCTTGAATTTTTGACCGCTCTTTTTCTTTTGGTAAGGGCGCAGCTAAGCCTAACGCAATCACATCATAAACGGATAAATCCCAATGAATTTGCGTATTTTGTGCAAGATAAGCAATGTGTTGGCTTTTTTCAGTTGCATTCATTTTGCTTAATGGCTGATTATCGAACCAAACCTCTCCTTGTTTGAGGGGGAGGATACCCGCAATGGTTTTTAATAAGGTAGATTTTCCTGCACCATTGGCACCCATAATGCCAATCAATTTACCTGATGGAAGCGTACAGTTGATGTCATTTAAGCAATAAGATTGGGTGAGTTTTTCAATTCTAATCATAGATTTTTCTCTGTTGCGTTAATAACATCCAAATTAAGCAAGGCGCACCGATAAGCGCAGTTAACGTACCAATGTAAATATGTGAGAACAGCGGGATGTATAAAATCGCTAAATCGGCCAGTAACAGCAATAATGCCCCAATTAATGCACTGGTAAGGTAAAGTTGTGATGGACGAGCTTTCAGTAAGATACGGGCGAAGTGTGGCGCGATTAAGCCGATAAAGCCAATGGTACCGGTTTGTGGAATGGTTGCGCCCACTAATAAAGCCACACCAAAGGTGCTGATGAAAAAGCTACGTTTCGGATCTACGCCCATAGTGCTCGCTGTTTCTTCACCAAAGGTGAGTAAATCTAGGTATCGGCGAGTGTGGTATAAACAGAAAATTCCCGCCAGAACAATCGGGAGTGAAATAAGCAAGGTATCTAATTTTGCCCACATCAACGAGCCTTGTAGCCAACGATAAAGTTCGGCTAATGCCCACGGGCTTTCCGCGTTAGAAAGCAGTAATGCAATTGCTGATCCAAGCAACATATTGACCGCTAAACCACTTAGAATCATCATCGTGGTGCCGTAGTTTTTGGCGATCAAATACACGATGAAAAAGCTTAAAAGCGCACCAATTACGCCACCTGCTAAAAGCAGTGAAAATGGCACAGCAAAATAATAAAGGATAAATACACTAGCCGCTGTTGCCCCAGAACTACTACCAAGTAGGCCTGGACTAGCCAATGGATTCTGGAAAATGCCTTGCATCGCATTGCCGGCAATCGCTAGGCTAGCGCCCGTCAATAAAGCTAAACCAATGCGTGGAAAACGAATATCCCACAGCACCATCGAGCGCATATCGGTGAGCACACCATCAGCATTTTTGAGATGGGCGAAATCGCTGAGCTGATGATAAACTGCAAAGCCGCTAATCAACAGCAACACGAAGAAAAGTGCGGTATTTAATTTGAGTGTGTTGGTCAATGATCAATTTCCTATGTAATCCAAATATCATTTGTTAATTTGATTTTGTCAAATCTCCCCTAACCCCTCTTTGCTAAAGAGGGGATTACAGTGTAGGGATTTATAATTCTGATGTTTTATTCTAATCATTTATACATAAAAGCTGTAAATACATTATCTTGGGCTAATTTAATCATGCAATTCCTCTCTTTAGTAGAGAGGGTGGGATTATAGTGTCAAGATTTATAATTCTGATATTTTATTCTAATCATTTATACATAAAGACATATAAATATGTCATCTAGGGTTAATGTAATAATGAAATTCCCCTCTTTAGCAAAGAGGGGTTAGGGGAGATTTGTCAGCTACATTATTTTAACTGCTGATAAATCTTCTCCGCCCCTTGCCACACGCCGTGATCGAAGCAATAGGTATATTTCATCGGGATGCTGACAAGCGGTTGGTTTTTGAAAAAATCTTGCAACATAGGGTGGTGCAGCAATTCGGCTTGTGCATTGTAACCTTGTTTGTCAGTCAGTGAAATGAGCACATTCGGTTGGCTTAAAATTACTTTTTCTAACGAGAAATTTTGTGCGGTAAGTGGCGTTTTTAACGGTGTTAATCCGAGTAAATTTAACAGCACAGGATATTGCGGATAATAACTCTCTACCACACCTGTTTCTGACAAAATGAGTGTGTCGGTAAGGGGTCGATTTAAGTGAAAGTTTTGCGATTTTAGTTTTGTGACTAAATCTGCCGCCTTTTGCTCATTACCCAGTTGTTTGCCTAATTCTAGAATCAGCGTAAATAATTCATCAGGCGTTTGTGGGCTGTCGTTAATCGGGATAATCTTCACACCGAGTTTTTTCAGCTCTGCGACTAATTGTGGATAAAAAGTTTCATTAATCAGAATAGTTTTATCTAAATAGGGCAATAATTCCGTTAATTGCGGTTCCAGCACAGGTTTGTCGGTATTGATTTTGTCTAACATCATCAACGGGTTTTTCGAATAAGGCGATTGTGCTGCAATTTGCGAAGGTTCAGCCAGTTCGATAAGCAGTCTGTCACTGCAAAGCGTAAGCGAGACAAATTGTTCCGAAGCCTGAGCGGTAAACGGAAGGAAAAGTGCGGTTAAAATTAAGCGAGTTTTTTGCATATAGATAATGATACGCTACGCCATCAAGAATGTAAAAAGGCGTGCTAAGCACGCCCTTGTAGTAGGTGATAATTAGAACGTTCCTTTCAACCCAACGTAAACATTACGTCCTTCTTGGCCATAGCCTAGGACGTTTTCGTATTTTTTATTGAATACGTTGTTAAGGTTCGCATAAATCGTCAAGCTATCCGCTACTTTGTAGTTCACGCCTAAGTTTGCTAAGGTGTAAGATGGCAACTTCACTTTATGTGTGCTGTAAGTTGGTGAATAGTAGGTATCCATACGTTTGCCTGTGTAAGATACATTTAAATCCGCACCTAATTTTTCAGTGATTTGGTATGCCAAGCCTGCATTCGCCAAATGTTTTGGACGACGTGCTAATTCAGCGCCTTTGCTATCTCGGGTTTGCGTGTAGGTGTAGTTAGCATAAGCAGTTAATGCATCAGTGATTTTACCGTTGTAAGCCACTTCAACCCCTTTCACTTTGCTCTTGCCTTCAAGGTTTACTGCACGGCTTGCATAGGTAGTGAAGTTGATGACTTCGCTGCTAATCGCATTTTTCACGTTGCGAGCAAAATAAGTTACATCAAAGCTGTGGCGGTTGTCATGAGTTTCAAATAAGAAACCAACATCGCCCCCTAAACTTTTCTCTGGTTGTAAATTTGGGTTGCCGATATAGCGCGCGTTGTAGCCGTAATATTCAGTGATAGTAGGGTTTTGAATTGCTGAACCGAAACTTGCGTGTGCTTTCACGTTATTGTGTAAGCGGTAAGCGCCCGCGATACGGCCAGTCCATGAGTTTTCATATTCAGAGCTGTCAGTGTAACGACCACTAATATTTAAACTATGATCTGCATCGTGCAATAAGCGATATTCTGCTGCTAAGCTTTTCTCAACCAGTTTTTTATTGCCTGCATTATTGAAATAAGACGAGTTGAAATCTGTTTTTTGATAGTCAGTTAAGAAGCTTAAACCTTGAGTGAGTGTGCCTTCACGATCGAAATTGACATCTAATTGATAGTTTGCATTGAGTTTTTTCGCATCGAAAGCCGATGTGTAGCCAACGGTATCACTGTCAGTTTTGAGATGGCTTACACCCACTTTGTGTTTAAGCAATTGATCGTCATTACCTAAGAAACCGCTTAATTTGAATAAGGTATCACGTGTGCGAGTGTAGTGGCCTTTTTCATCTGTTGCGCTGTTATCAAAGTTAGCGGTTTGGCTACTGTGAGAGGTTAAGAAATCAAAACCTTTTTGGTTATCGTCATAGCCGAAACGAAGAGAGGCGTTATCACGATGGAATTTATCGCGTTCGCTTGAACCACCAGTACTTACCGCTGTGCCATCTTGCGCAGTGTAGTTAAAGTGGTTTTTGCTGAGTGCTGAAATGCCTTTGGTATGGTGGCTGTCGCCGTGTAAAGCATAATAGAAATTATTGTTTGAGCCTGAAAGGGTTAATGAACCATCTACCGTACGATTAGAGCCTGTACCAAAATCGTAATCCACATTGAAGGTTTTGCCTTTTTCTAGGCCTTTTTTCGTGGTGATATAAATCACACCACCCATGGCATCACTTCCCCAAAGAGCAGATTGTTCGCCGCGTAATACTTCGATGCGGTCAATGTTGCTTAATGCTAAGCCACCGAAATCAAAGCCGTAGCCAGAAACTGGGTTCACTTTCACGCCATCAATAATTACAGCTGTGTGGTTTGCATCCGCACCGCGTAAGAATACATTGGTTAATGTGCCACGACCGCCCGATGCACTTACCGCTAAACTTGGTACCGTTTTCAACACATCACTAACATAAGTCGCACCACGTTGTGCAAAATCTTTTTCAGTTAAAACAGTAACAGATGAGGCGGTTTGATGAAGGCTAGTTGGGGTAGCTGATGCAGAATAGACGTTAATCACATCTAATTTCGCCACGTCTTCAGCCGCAGCTAATGCTGGAATCGCTAATAAAATCGCTGAAGTAATCACATTTTTTTTCATTTTAAAATCCCTAGGATAAAAGTCTGTATAAAAGCGCCAGCAGTTTACACATTTGAGGCTTGGCAAGCAAACCTATCATGATGAAAATAACTCATCATCAAAATGAATGAAATTTAAGAGAAATAAAAATTTTAAGGATTTTTCTGACCGCACTTTTTCGCCTTTATCCGCCTTATAGTTTCAAGTATAATGCCTGTATTTTTCATCACATTGTTATTAAAAAAATTATGAGTACAAAATTCAACGTAAAAACATTCCAAGGCATGATTTTAGCTTTGCAAGAATATTGGGCAAATCAAGGCTGTACCGTTGTGCAACCTTTTGATATGGAAGTGGGCGCAGGTACCTCTCACCCAATGACCGCATTACGCGCATTAGGCCCTGAGCCAATGGCATTCGCTTACGTGCAACCTTCACGTCGTCCGACCGATGGTCGTTATGGCGAAAACCCAAACCGTTTACAACATTACTATCAATTCCAAGTGGTGATTAAACCGTCTCCAGACAACATTCAAGAACTCTATTTAGGTTCACTTGAAATGCTCGGTTTTGATCCAACGCAAAACGACATCCGTTTCGTGGAAGATAACTGGGAAAACCCAACCTTAGGGGCTTGGGGGTTAGGCTGGGAAGTGTGGCTAAACGGTATGGAAGTCACTCAGTTTACCTATTTCCAACAAGTGGGTGGCTTAGAATGTAAACCAGTAACCGGTGAAGTGACTTACGGTTTAGAGCGTTTAGCGATGTACATTCAAGGCGTGGATTCTGTGTATGACTTAGTTTGGTCTGACGGCCCGCTTGGCAAAACCACTTACGGTGATGTGTTCCATCAAAACGAAGTGGAACAATCAACTTACAATTTTGAATACGCCGATACCGATTTCTTATTCTACTGCTTCGATCAATACGAAAAAGAAGCGAAAAGCTTATTGGAATTAGAACGTCCGTTACCATTACCGGCTTACGAACGCATTTTAAAAGCCGCGCACAGCTTCAACTTGTTAGATGCACGTAAAGCGATTTCGGTCACAGAGCGTCAACGCTATATTTTACGCATTCGTGCATTAACCAAAGGTGTGGCGGAAGCATACTATGCGAGCCGTGAAGCCTTAGGTTTCCCAGGCTGTAAAAAATAGGCAAAAAAACAACCGCACTTTAAGCATTAACACAACGATATAAGGAGAAAATGATGAAAGATTTTCAATACCCAGACGATATCTACACGGAAGCAGAAACTGATCCTAATACACTCGCGAATTTAGGCCCATTGGCTAGATTAGCCGGTGTTTGGGAAGGCAAGCGTGGTGTGGATATCAACCCGAAAGCAGAAGGGCCAGAAAAAGATCCTTATATCGAACGTTACGAAGCCCATCCAACTGATGGTCAAACCAATGGTCCGCAACTCTATTATGGATTACGTTATCACACTCATATTGTTGAGCCAGGTGAAGTGGAAACATTCCACGATCAAGTAGGTTATTGGTTATGGGAACCTGCAACAGGCAATATTTTATTAACAGGTAGTATTCCACGCGGCCAAACGTTTATTGCGGTCGGTAATGCACCGGCTGATGCGAAAGAATTTACGGTAAAAGCGGTACGCGGTTCACTAACAAACGGCATCATTTCGAATCCGTTCTTAGAGCGTTCATTTACAACGGAAAGTTTTGAAATGACGGTGAAATTCCATGATGATGGTACTTGGTCATACGATCAAACCACAACCATGATTATCCCCAATTATGATGCACCGTTTGAACATCGTGATCGTAACCGCTTAACTAAAATTGGCGAACCGAAATTGAACCCAACTGCGACAGCAGAACAAGAAGGTGAATAATGAAACCTATTCTTTATTATGCGGCAGATTGCCCTGATACTGCGCCATTTGTGGCAGAGTTAAAACGCTTGAATGTGGATTATGAGGCTGTGGAAGTGTTATCTTCCATTCCAAATTTGAAACAATGGTTACGCTTGCGTGATCGTCACTCCGCATTTGATGATGCGAAAGCACAAGGTTATGCTGGCTTTCCGGCGTTATTGTTAGATGATGATCGTGTTATTTTAGATGAATCCAAATTAAAAGAGATTTT
>CAJLFU010000065.1 GCA_905205995.1 uncultured Haemophilus sp.
TCAGTAAGCGTCTTCACCAAATCCATCACAAATTCTAGCCGCTCTTTGTTTTCTGGGAGTGCTTTTACAAACTTAAATTTTAATGGACCATCAAAGCGATAAACAATTGGATTTTGTTGAATTAATTTGATGAATTTTTCTGGATCAACTTTTGCTGAAGGTGAAAATTCAATAAAGCCACCTTGAGCCCCTGCATCGATTTTCAGCACTTTTAATGGTTTCACCATTAAACGCATCTCAGCAATTTGTAAAAGATTTTTAGTTGCTTCAGGTAATAGGCCAAAGCGATCGATTAATTCAACTTTTAATTCATCTAACTCTTGTTTACTTTCCGCTGCAGCAATGCGTTTATAGAACGACAAACGCATATTTACATCACCAAGATAGTCATCTGGCAATAAGGCTGGAACACGTAACTCAATTTCAGCTTGCTGATGTGTAATCTCTTCTAATGAAGGTTCTCTTCCCTCTTTTAAGGCTTTAACTGCCGCATCAAGTAATTCCATATAAAGTGAAAAACCGATGCTCTCAATTTGCCCACTTTGTTCATTCCCTAATAATTCACCTGCACCACGAATTTCTAAATCGTGCGTCGCAAGGATGAAACCTGCACCTAAGTTATCTAAACTTTCTAATGCCTCTAAACGACGTTTCGCATCTTTCGTCATTAATTTCGGCGGAGGTGTAAGCAAATATGCATAAGCTTGGTGGTGAGAACGTCCCACTCGCCCACGCAGCTGGTGAAGCTGAGCTAAACCAAAATTATCTGCACGTTCAATAATGATCGTATTTGCCGTTGGTACGTCAATCCCTGTTTCAATAATGGTGGAACAAACTAATACGTTATAACGTTGATGATAAAAATCACTCATCACGCGTTCAAGTTCTCGTTCTCGCATTTGACCATGACCAATTACGACTCGAGCTTCCGGTACAAGTGCGGTCAGTTTTTCTGCTGTATTTTCAATACTCGCCACATCATTATGCAAATAATAAACTTGCCCACCACGTAAAATCTCACGCAGGATGGCTTCACGAATAATTAAATCATCTTTCTGGCGAACAAATGTTTTGATACTCACTCGGCGAGCCGGTGGCGTCGCAATAATAGAAAGATCGCGAATACCATTCATCGCCATATTCAAAGTACGAGGAATTGGTGTTGCGGTAAGCGTTAAAATATCAATATTTGCTCGAAGTTGTTTAATTTTCTCTTTTTGTCCTACACCAAAGCGATGTTCTTCATCAATGATGAGTAAGCCAAGATCAGAAAACTTCACATCGGATTGAATTAATTTATGGGTTCCAATCAGAATATCGACTTTCCCCTCAGCTAAATTTTCTAAGATTTGTTTTTGCTCTTTGGCTGTTTTAAAGCGAGAAAGCACTTCCACATTAACCGGAAGATTAGCAAAACGATCTTTAAAATTCTCGTAATGCTGTTGAGCTAACAAGGTTGTTGGAACCAATACGGCGACTTGTTTATGGTTCATGACCGCCAAAAATGCGGCGCGCATCGCCACTTCAGTCTTCCCAAAGCCCACATCACCACAAACCAAACGATCCATCGCTTTAGGTTGACACATATCCGAAATAACGGCATTAATCGCCATGGCTTGATCGTGCGTTTCTTCAAAAGGAAAGGTTGCAGCGAATTGCTGGAATTCCTCACGATCATATTTAAACTCAAAGCCTTTTTTCACTTCTCGTTGGGCATATACATCAAGTAATTCAGCGGCCACATCACGAATTTTTTCTGCGGCTTTTTGACGCGTTTTCGCCCACGATTCATTACCTAATTTATGCAATGGTGCAGTTTCATCTGAGCCACCGACATAGCGACTAATTAAATGAAGAGAACCAACAGGCACATAAAGTTTGGATTCATTCGCATAATTGATCAGCAAATATTCTGCTTTTAAGCCCCCAGTATCGAGTGTCACTAAGCCACCATAACGCCCAACACCATGATCTAAATGCACCACAGGCTGCCCAATTTTTAATTCAGCCAGGTTACGCACTAAGGTATCAGGATTGACCGCCTTACGTTTATCACGCTGACGTTGCTGTACTCGCTCGCCTAAAATTTCATGTTCAGTAATGACGACGAGTTTAGCCTCATCAAGAATAAAACCTTGCTCAAGACGACTTACCCAAAGATTAAACTTGTCTTGATTAGCTTCAAATAAGGTTTTAATTTGTTTTGGTTTAATTTTTAATGGTGAAAGCAAATCCAGTAAGGTTTCACGTCGTCCTTCAGTCTCAACTGAAAATAAAACATTTCCTTTAAAATGCTCAATAAACTGACGAAGTTGCAATAACGGTTCTTTTTGCTGTGATTGAATGGTCACGGCTGGTAATGCAGACACCGCTAAATTTTTCTGACGAACAGATGACCGTACTTTTTCTGCTTTAAAATTAATTTTAGGATAATTTTTTAATGCATGATTTACCGCATCAATACTTAGCCACAAACGTTCTGGCGGCAAAAGAGGGCGCATTGGATCAACTTTGCGATGCTCATAACGCTGTTTAGCATCAAGATAAAAACGTTCTCCTTGTGCTTGATTTGTTTCCATATCCACAAACAACGTTTTTTCGGGTAAGTAATCGAACAATGTTGCCATTTCATCAAAGAATAGCGGCTGCCAATATTCAATCCCTGAGATTAGTGTGCCTTTACTGATTTGCTGATAAATATGTTCTGGATCACGACGAATTTCACCAAAGGTTTCTCTAAATTGTGTGCGGAAAAACTCAATACCTTTCTCATCAGTTGGAAATTCGTGTGCAGGTAATAAATTAATAGATTGAATTTCATCTAACGTTCGCTGCGTATCGACATCAAAAGTACGAATCGAATCAATTTCATCATCAAAAAAATCTAAGCGAAATGGAACCGCACTTCCCATTGGGAAAAGATCTAAAAGAGATCCGCGCACAGCATATTCACCATGTTCTAGTACTTGCTCTACGGAACGATATCCTGCTGACTCTAATTGTAATCGCAATTTTTCAATGACAAGACGGTCACCTTTTTTAATCAGAAGGACATTGTGCTGTAGATATTTCGGCGGGCACACACGTTGCATTAATGTGCTAATCGGTAAAACAAAGATACCTTTTTTAGTATTTTGCAAATGAAATAGCGCACTTAAACGCGAAGAAATAATTTCTTGATGAGGAGAAAAAGAATCATAAGGTAACGTTTCCCAATCAGGAAAAAACTGAACAGGCTGAGAAGTTAAATCCGGTAAAACTTGTGATAAACGAACCGCACTTTTGGTATCCGGTGTCACAACCACAGTCAATCCATCGTATTGTTCTGCAATTTCACTGACAGCAAGCGCATCAACACCTGTTAATACGTTGCCAAGAATTTTATGATCATTGGGCTGAGTCGGAATATCAACATTAAAATAGGTTGTTTTCATAAGTGCGGTCAATTTTTATCTCATTTTTTACTTGAACAGTTGATTAGTTTAGCAAATTCACTCTACTTTTCAATATTTATCTGTATAAAAAAACAGGGTTTATTTAACCCTGTTTTCTTTTATTTTTTGAGTGGTTCTAGTGGTTTCTCTTTTTTTACCTTACCATCATCATCAAATTCAATGCGTGGCATACAACCTCGACAGCTACCTTTATCTAAACCAAGCTCACTGCAAAATTTATTATATTCATCTACCGCTTTACGGAACCAACCTTTTTTTTCTTGTTCGCTCATTTTGCCTCCTTTTTTAATTTTTGTGCAATTTCCGAACGTAATAATTTTAACCCATTTTTCTTATTATAGGGTATCTGTTTTGTGATGAAATAATCTCTCATTAAAGGGCAATCTTTTTCATCTAAATTCATCAAAAATCGACGAATTGCCGGCAAAACGGAAGCTAAAGTGCGGTGAAAATAAGCAAAATTTTTTAAGCTTAACCAGTCTTCGTCAATTAATTCCCAATCTACTGATGTGATATTAAATTCCTGAACGAGCGGATGGAAAGACAAAGGTATATTCCGTTGAAAAGATTGCGTTGCTTCTTTTTCTAATTTAATGCCTTGTGTAGAAAGCCCTTTTAGAGCAATAGCAGAATAACAACCACTACTCGCCTCTAAATGCTCGCCTAAATGAACAAGAGAAAAACCACATTTCTGCCAAAATTGAGCCAGTTCTTTGGTATAACCAAAACTTACTGATAAATAATCTACATCGGCATTTTGTGTGATATGTTCAATAAGTTGTGTACCAATACCATGCTGCTGCCACATAGGCTGAACCGCAATTCTCGAAATACGTAAAGAATGCAATTCACAAGCCTTTTGTTGTTGAGCATGAAAACAAAGTGCTTGAGGCACGAGATTACCTTTCGGGCGTCTAGTCCCTTGTTGAATCGCTTCAATGAGGGCTGAATCTTCAATTCCACCTTCTTTTAATGCCCAAACTGCGCCTAGTAAATTTTGCTCGCTTTCAGCGGTAAAAAAACACTGAGAATTGGCATCAAACAATCGCCGAAGATCTAGCGGTGATGTACGATAATGGGCTAATGTCATCAAGCCATAGAATTGAGGCAATGAAGAAAGTATTTCCTCTTGTGATCGTTCAGTAATTTCGCATACTTTGCTTTTATCGTATGGCGTTTGTTTAAAGTCATCCTCCACATTTAATAATAAAAGCTCATCAATAAACGCCTCTAAAACATCATCTTTAGACCAACGTAGCGGTTCAATAAGCTCAAAGTCAGAAAAAGTGCGATTAATTTTTTGCTTAAATTTAAGCTCAAAGCCTCGCCCGGTTCCCTCATAACTATGGATGGTAGTCGTAAATAGAATATACTTAAAATGATGAGAAAAAGCGCTAAGTTGAGCAATCGGCAGCATTGCCGCCTCATCAACAAAAAGCCAAGCATTTTCAGAAAAAGAAGGATCATTTTGCAAAGTAAGGAAAAGCTCATCTGGTGCAATAAAAATAATCTCTTTTTGTGAAAATTCAGCCAAAATTTTAACCGCACTTTTATTCGGTGCAGTGAGGTAAATTTTAGTATCCAGTTGATTCGCTAATAAGCCTGCTAGAGCTGATTTCCCTCTTCCTCGTTTGGCAGTAAGAAAGTAGAGTTCGAATTCTTTTTGTGAGATTTGCTCAATAATTTTCTGCTGATCTAAGGTCGCGTTATGATTTACAAATAACTGCGGAGAAGTGCGGCCAAATTTTAAATCATTTTGATGATAAAGGATGGGGAAGCCATATTTATGAATACAATGCTTAAAATATGTCATAAATCTTGGCGTAGCAATTGCCTCAATCGAACCTGACCAACGAAGACTATCTTCATCTATTTGGGAATGAAGCTTCTCCCAATTTGATAGTAAGATAATTAAGGCGCCATTCATTTTCAATGTACCGGCAGCAATGGCTAGTGCCTCTAAATGGATACCTTTCCGTGCATCAAACAAGATCGTCTCAAACTCTTGTCCAAGAAGATTTTGAATTTTAGAAAACTCATTAATGATCAAGGTATTTGCCGGTAAATTAGACGGCATATTCTCACTGACTAAAATTTGAAAATAACGTGTCATGAATTACTTTTCTAAATACGCTTCTAATTCAGCTAAATTTTGAGGCCATTCATTACTGAGTTGCTTTATCCATGAAGCAATATCGGATGTCCAATTTGGTAATGAGGTATCTTGCGCCTGTTTTGCGATATTTTGAACATTAACAAGTCCTACCGACGCTGCTGCACCTTTAATTTTATGTGCGACATCTGACACGGTTTGTTGCATATCTGAGTTTGCAAGATAATCGTCATAAGCTGTTTCTAATTCATCTAAATAAATCGGCATCCATTGTTTAAATAAACCCACATTAGCTTTAGCTTGTGATTTTCCAATTAACTCAATAAGTGAAATATTGATCCCTTCTTGAACTTGAGGAGTTTCTTCTTCATCAGAGATACATTCAATATCATCGCCTAAAAAAGTTTTAAAGCACTGACGTAATTCAACCAAAGAAAGTGGCTTGCGTAATACACCATCCATTCCCTGCTTTTGATATTCTTCTTCGCTGTGCATCACGTTCGCTGTAAAGGCAATTAAAGGCGGGAGAAAATCATAAATCCCTTCTTCGTAGTTTTTACGTAGATAGTATGCAATATCAAAGCCTGACATATCTGGTAACTTAATATCAAGAAAAACAATATCATAAGTATTTTTCTCAAATAATCGGATCGCCTGTTCACCATTCATGGCAACATCAACATAATGCCCCTGCTTTTCAAGAATACTTTTGGCCACAACTACATTCAATTCAACGTCTTCAACTAATAAAATAGAAAGATGCTGCATAGCTGTTTCAGCATTCATCTCATTGGCTTGGGCTTTATCCGCAATAATCGTTAAATAAAAAGTAGAACCTTTATCCAACTCACTTTCAACAGTTAAATCCCCTTGCATTAACTGTGCAAGATTTTTAGAAATCGCGAGACCGATACCACTCCCAGCAGAACGATTAATGTTATCTTTAACCTGATAATACATGGTAAAAATCTTATCCAATTCGCAAGAAGCAATACCTGCTCCCGTATCTGCAACACTAAATTGATACTGATTATCTTGTATTTTCTGTACTGTAAGAATAACTTCACCTTTGTCAGTAAACTTCACGGCATTACCAATTAAATTCCAAAGAATTTGGCTGATACGTGCACGATCTAAATAAAGCCAATTAGGTAAATTTTCATCACGATTTAAAGAAAACTTTAAACCTTTTTGCTCTGCCATTAAGGTGCCAAAATTATAGAAATCATTGAGTAGAGAATGAAAATCACAAGGCTGAATATTTAATTCAATGCGTTTAGAGTCGATCTTATCTAAATCAATAATGTCACTAAAAATATGGCCTAAACTGACCGCACTTAGATTAATCGTATTCAGATAATTCTGTTGTTGTTCCGTTAATTTATCATCTAATAAAATTCGACTTAAGCCAATGATTCCATTTAATGGGGTACGTAACTCATGGCTAATGGTAGCCAGTAAGGTACTTTTATCACGATTATTTTTTTCTAATCGAGCAAGCGTTTTAGAGAGCTCTAAACGAGAACGCTCTAATCGCTCAACAAGTAGCGTAAAGAAATAAATAACAAAAGGAGCGGTAAATAAACCAAAAGTGATCGAACGAACAATATCGCTCCAGTGAATTCCATCACTAAAAAGTGTACTTAATAAGATTTGTATACAAAGAGCCAAAATCGCAAGAATAGCAATGCCAAGTAAGGAGAAACGCACTCGACCTAATCGAATAACCCAGTCAACATAGCGTTGTGCAAAATATCTAAAGTTTTTCATTGTTTATATTGAGAAATAAAAATTGAGATCATTCTATAGAGTTTTTAATAAAAATCCATAAACAAAAACCCCAAGCCATTCAGCTTGGGGTTCTACATTCAGTA
>CAJLFU010000066.1 GCA_905205995.1 uncultured Haemophilus sp.
AGAAAAAGAGCGTACTGGTCACCACCATTAAGCCAAGTTTCATCTCTAATGTAGGATTGAGGTAAGGCAATAAGGAGCCAATAATTACCCCTAAAATTGTGCCTACAATACGCTGACGTAATCGCACTTTCGTCGCAGAATAGTTTGGTTGACACACAAATACTGCTGTAAGCAAAATCCAGTACCCTAAATTAAATTGGAAAAATTCAACAATGGAGCAACATAAAAATACCACGATAGACAAACGTATAGCATGACGGAAAAGTGGTGATTCGAAGGTAAAATTACTTCCAATAACTGAAAGAATATTTTTTAGGCCTGTAATTTGCTCAGTATGGATTTGTGCCGTTTGATCATTTTCACAGGTTTCTTGCTCAAGCTGGCGTAGTTGCCAGTTAATACTTTTCAGGTTATCAATAAGCGTTTGAAGAGCAAGTAAAACGTTGTTTTGTTCAGCGTGTTCTTTGCTATAAAGCTCAAGAGATTGAATTGTGCCCATTAACGCTTTTTCTACGCGAATATTATAGTAATAAGTCGTATTTTGATGCAGACAAGCCGTAATATCATGACAAGCTTGTGCTTGTAATTCGAGTAAGCGTTGAATACGGAAAATTAAATCTGTATTTTTGAGTTGTTCTGCAATTTGTCGATAATCAAAATGTGTAGAATTTGCACGCTCATGAATGTCTTGCGCCGCAAAATAATAGCGAATCATACGTTGTGTACGAGCATGACGATGTTGTCCACGAATACGATAGAAAAGTGCTGTTCTGGCTTGGTTAAAGGCATCCACCACATTGGTATTTTTCATCGCAAAATTGAGGTGTTTTTTCTCGATTTCATCAATTTCATCAGGATCAAAAAACTCTGATTTGGCATCTAGATAATTGCCTAAAGCACAAAAAGCTTTCGCGACACTCTCTTGCACAGGGCGGTTTGGGAAAAAGAGGTAAACGATGATGGTCACAATGCTATAGAGCAAGGTGCCTAATAAAATCATTACAGGATTAATAAACCAGCTCGCAGAATTATCCGGTGCATAAGTGAGGGTAGTATAAATGGCTACCACCAGTGTACCAAAAGCAATAGTACGATAACGTTCACCCACGGCACCAACCATCGTAAATAAAAAGGTGATAATGGTCATCAACAATACGTATTGAATCGGTTGACCAATATTTAGTTGAACGATAAAGGTTGAAATAGCAAAGGCAATTAATGTGTAAAAGATATTTTTTAATCGTCCAGTAAGGCGATTATCTAGATCCACTAAACCGCCAGCAATAATCCCTAAAATTAACGGCATGGATTGCGTGGAAATATCAAAAAACCAGACACCGAACGCTGCGATATTCACTGCAATAAAAATAGGTATTGAAGCGATTACTTTTGCATTAAGCCATTGGTTCATGTTGATATCCTTGCTTATTGTGTGACTAAAAATTGGATGATAAAAAAGTGAGCGGGAAGGCTCACTTCTTTATCAAAGAGCAGTTAAAAAACGATTATTTTTGTTTTTTCGCCCAGTTTAAGAAACGAGTTTGAGTTTCTTTATCGGCTTGTTGGAACCAGTATTGTAATTGTTGTTCAGCAACGTTTTCACCTTGTACAACAACTTTGCCTTTCGCAGCTTTTCCTGACGCTGCAGGCATCATTCCAACTGCAGGAGCAGCTAAAGCAGAAACTGCTGCTGGCGCATTTGATGCATTATATTCAGCTAAATCGTTAACAATATTAGCCGCTGGGAATAAACCTTCTTGTTTTAAAGTATCGATTTTAGCATCAATCAAATTACCTGATTTCGTTTTAACAGTAATTTGTGGTTGAGCATTGAATTTCTCACCATCTTCTTTGGAGCGAATTTTTTCTGCAGATACCACAACATCATCAGCAGGACTTTGGAAAGTCACAATAATTGGGTTAGATTCAAAAAGCGCTTGGCTAGAGCCAGAGCCTACGATTTCGCCTAAACGAACAACAACTTGTTGTGTTTGGTTTGCTTCAGCGTTGAATGATTTTTTTTCTTTTAGAAGGGATTTGCTGGCTTTTTGGCCGTTGATTGCAAGAAATTCAAGGTTTGATGAGGTTGTAACCATACCGGCAAAACTGCTCGCACTGACAGCAAGGGCGACAACACCTAATGCAAACTTACATAATTTCATAATTACTCCTTTTATTTTTTGAATGAAATTAGATGGTTGTAATGCTATGCTAAATTTTAAAAAATGGGAATAGGAAAGTGCGATTAATTTTTAAAAAGTTTTTGTAATAAAGGAGCAAATCATGACAAAACGATTTGTTGTATATGGGCGAGTTCAAGGGGTAGGATTTCGTTATTTTACTTGGAAAGAAGCGGAGAGAATTGGCATTAAAGGCACCGTAAGAAATTGTGTCGATGGAAGCGTGGAAATTATTGCCGAAGGCAATGACGATCAATTACAGGATTTTTATAATTGGTTAAAAGTCGGTCCAAGAACTGCAAGCGTTGAACGGGTTTTAGTGGATGATATTGAAGATAAACAGTATTCTGATTTTTCGATTATTTATCGCGAAAACTGACCGCACTTTACAGTGTGAATTGATGCTCGTAGAATACGCCGCTTGTTTATAAATAGGAAAAATTATGCGTAATCAAACAAAACTTCATCTTCAACAATTACAACTCGCCATGCAAAAACTTGATTTATGGCAAGCGGTTCCACCTTCACAAGACGCTTTTTTAAGTGAAGAGCCTTTTGCTATTGATACCATGTCACCAGAAGAATGGTTGCAATGGATTTTCATTCCAAGAATGTTTGCCTTACTTGAAAGCGGGGCAGATTTACCTTCACAAATTGCAGTGTCACCTTATTTAGAAGAAGCATTTAAAGAAGCAGAAGAAGATTTTTTAGTTGAATTATTAACACCATTACGTGAATTAGAAGCCTTATTACAAAATCAATAAATGTTAGAAATTTTATATCAAGATGAATATCTTGTAGCAGTCAATAAACCAGCAGGCATGTTGGTGCATCGTAGTTGGCTTGATACGCATGAAACGCAATTTGTGATGCAAACCTTGCGCGATCAAATCGGGCAGCATGTTTTTCCTATTCATCGATTAGATCGCCCAACATCAGGTGTATTGCTATTTGCCTTAAATAGTGAAATGGCGAATTTAATGTGCCAGCAATTTGAACAGAAAACGCTGCAAAAATCTTATTTAGCGATTGTGCGAGGTTATTTGCAAGGCGAAGGACAGATTGATTATCCCCTTAAAATCCAATTAGATAAGATTGCGGATAAATTTGCGCAAGAAGATAAAGCGCCTCAAGAGGCGGTGACGGATTATGAAGGGTTAAAAATTGTTGAAATGCCTTATGCGGTAGGGCGTTATCAAACCACGAGATATTCATTAGTGAAGCTAATTCCCCAAACAGGTAGAAAGCATCAGTTACGACGTCACATGAAGCATATCTTTCATCCTATTTTAGGTGATACACAATATGGTGATTTATATCAAAATCGTGCTTTAACAGAATATTCTGGCTGTCAGCGTTTATTTTTACACGCAGATACACTTATTTTTGAGCATCCTATTCATTTTACCAAAATAGAAATTAAGGCTGGTTTAGATGAACAATGGAAGCACGTGATGGAATTATTTAATTGGTCAATTTAACGAGAAGAAATAATGTTAGATATTAATTTAACCCATGAACAACAACAAAAAGCAGTAGAACAAATTCAGGAATTAATGGCGCAAGGAATTAGTAGCGGTGAAGCCATTCAAATTGTGGCAAAAGCATTACGTGAAATTCATCAAAAAGATGAGAAAGAGACTTCTGATAATACTTCTGATAATAAAGAAGTAAAAATTTTGTGATCAATGTATCATTTTTAAAGTTTCGTTGTTGCATAAAAAAATAAAATGTTTGAATATATTTCCAATTGAGGTGATAAGGCATGAGTCTTATTGTTTTTAAGTATTAAGGGCGAAGCCTAGAGGTCTACTATGGAAATTGGTGTAGTAAAATGGTTTAACAACGCAAAAGGATTTGGGTTTATTTCTGCAGAAGGCGTGGATACAGACATTTTTGCACATTATTCAGCGATTGAAATGGATGGTTACCGTTCATTAAAAGCAGGTCAACGTGTGCAATTTGAAGTGATTCACGGCGACAAAGGATCTCACGCCACAAAAATTATTCCGATTGCGGAATAGGCGAAACGCTAAAACGTTTCAAAATCTTCTCTATTTAGCATAATCAAAAGCCAAGGTTTCGACCTTGGCTTTTTTTCATCTTATTTATTGAGCAAATTTTTCAAACCGGCTTTCATTGCCGTCATTTGGCTTTCATATAATGCTTTGCTTTCACGTTCATCAATCATATAAGTGATAGTTTCAGAAAGTGTCATTTTCATTTTTCGTGAATATTTAGACAAACGAAGCCAAACACCATATTCTAAATCAATAGATTTTTTCTTCGTTGATTGTTTTTCAGCATTAAAAAAGCGTTTACGTCTTGCACGAATAGCCTGATCAAGCTTAATAGGTAAATCAAGAGAAAGGTGATTTTTAATCCATTCCTCGATTTTTTCAGGATAATTCTGACATGCTATTAATTCTTGAACTTTGCTTTCTTCTAAGCTTTTTTCTTCATAACGGGTAATTTTTTCCCCTTCGCGATGTTTGCGAATGAGATAAATCCATTTCCAGTTTGCTTCTTGGTTTTCTAATTTCTGATATTTCATCGTTTTATTATACTTTTTAGTGACGTGGTAACCTAATAAATATACGCGCTTTAAACAAAATTTTCCAGTAGATTTTTATAACGGATTTTCACTCAGTGTGAAGTGTGCGATAATACCGCCAATTTAATTAAAGCGAGATATGTCGTGACTCCAACATCTTCGGAACAAGCCTTAAATTGGCAAGCCTTACAACCAGAATTATCGATTACTGAACTTTCAGCTGAAAAGGCTGATTTTTGGTCATTACAAAAACATGCCACAAAAGCGATTTCTTTATTTTTAAAACAGCCTCGTCGTTCTTTGTTGGTTTTAAAAGCAGATGATCAAGCAGAATATGCTGATTTATTAGCAGAATTTATTCGCCAAGAACAGCCAAAAGAGCGGTCAGTTTTTGGGGTGAATTACGTAGTTGAGCAGGGTGATTCTTTTTCTTTCCCTCGTATTTATACTGAGCCAGCTCAATCAGCAGCGGATAATTTTGCCGCACAAGGTGATGTGCTGAAGGCATTACATGCCGATCAATTTAGTCTTTTTGGTAGTGTACGCGTTCACCCAAGTTCGCAAGATATTTTGCTTACACCAGGTTTAGTGCATCAAGCCAATGGGGGCGTTTTGATTTTAAGCGCCGCAACGATGCTAAGCCAGTTTGATTTATGGCAACGCTTAAAACATATTTTGCAAACGCAAACTTTTGATTGGTATTCAGCCCATCCATTTAAAACCTTGCCTTGTGATATTCCAAGTTATCCACTTAATTTAAAAGTGGTGATTTTAGGCAATCGCACTGAAATTGCGACCTTAGGTGAGTTAGAAGAAGATCTTTACAGTTTGGCTGATTATGCTGAAATTGAAAGTTATTATTCTGTTGCACAACCTAAAGCACAAGAAAATTGGGCTAATTATGTGTTGGCATTAGCTTCAAAATATGAGCTTGATTTAGATTTAAGCGCATTAAATAAACTCTATCAGTTATTGGTGCGTGAGAGTGAAGACCGCTTTTTAATTAACATTTCCCCGTTAAAAATAACAGAAATGTTACTCAACGCAGCGACGTTGTCACAAAAGCAAACCTTAAGTGCGATTGATTTTGAGCAAGCTTTTAAACAAAAGAACGAACAGCATGGTTTCTTACGTGAACGCACTTATGCAGATATTCTCAACGAACAAATTTATGTGGAAACCAACGGTGAAATTGTTGGGCAAATTAATGGCTTGTCTGTAATTGAATATCCAGGTACACCGGTTTGTTTCGGTGAACCTTCTCGCATCAGCTGTTTAGTGCAGTTTGGTGATGGTGAAGTCGTGGATGTGGAGCGCAAAAACGAATTAGCGGGCAACCTACACGGAAAAGGCATGATGATTTCTGAAGCGTGCTTGGCAAGTATCTTAGAGTTGCCATCACAGTTACCATTTTCAGCTTCTTTAGTATTTGAGCAGTCTTATGGGGAAATTGATGGTGACAGTGCATCTTTAGCTATTTTCTCCGTATTGGTCAGTGCATTATCTGATTTGCCATTGCCACAAAATATTGCCATTACCGGTACAATTGACCAATTTGGTTTGGTGCATGCAGTAGGTGGAGTGAATGATAAAATTGAAGGCTTTTTCACCATTTGCCAACGTCGTGGTTTAACGGGTAAACAAGGTGTGATTATTCCAGCAACGACAATTCAACAACTAAGCTTATCTGACGAAGTGGTTGAGGCAGTGAAAAATGAGCAGTTCTTTATCTATCAAGTCGAAGATATTTATCAAACAGCTAAAATCCTATTTGACCGCGATTTATTAGAAGAGAAAGAAGAATATGCGAAGGGTAAAGAGCCTATTGCGCGTTTAATTCAAAATCGAATTGCTTTCCGTTCGGAAACGCCGAAAAAAAGCTGGTTAGATTTCTTTAAATCTTAATTTCTTAAAAGCGAACCTTGTGTTCGCTTTTCTTTTATCTTCATTTCACTGACTGATCCGACAAGTTGAGCTAACAAGTGTTCGCTGTTTACATTTCTTATAAATCCCCATAGAATCCTCACTTATTGGTTGTAACCAAGCAAAACTATATATACAAGGAAATAAAAAATGGAAAACACCTGTACACCAAACATTAAAAGCAGCTATACCTATGAAGATTTATTAGCTTCTGGTCGTGGCGAATTATTTGGTAAAGAAGGCCCGCAACTTCCAGCACCAACGATGTTGATGATGGATCGTATTGTAAAAATGACCGAAGACGGTGGTGCGTTTGGTAAAGGGTATATTGAAGCGGAATTAGATATTCATCCAGATTTACCGTTTTTCGGTTGTCACTTTATTGGTGACCCAGTCATGCCAGGCTGCTTAGGTTTAGATGCGATGTGGCAATTAGTCGGTTTCTTCCTTGGCTGGGTTGGCGGTAAAGGTAAAGGCCGTGCATTAGGCGTAGGTGAAGTGAAATTTACCGGACAAATCTTACCAACCGCGAAAAAAGTGGTTTATCGCATCAATATGAAACGCGTAATTAA
>CAJLFU010000067.1 GCA_905205995.1 uncultured Haemophilus sp.
GGCATGAAGAAATCCGTGGTACTGATAATTGCAGTACCATTACCAAGATCATAAACCGCTGCGTCATCCGCTGTTTCATTTCCCACTAATAAATTGGGATCAGCAAATTTTTCGAGTTCTGTCTGTAAAATTGTCCCTAACACCTTAGGCGAAATTTTACAGCCTCAACCCGCGCCATGGCTGTATTGTGTTAAACGAATCTCATCCGTCATATTCAATCCTTTATAAAAATAACGTATTTCTTAAACAAAAGAGCGGTCAGAAAAAGCCGTATTTAAGAGGCTAACTTCTCCACTTTTGCTTGCTTGATCATGTTATCGCTGACTTCCAAAATCGTAATTTTCAAGCCATCAATTTCACAAACCGTTCCTTCATCAGGAATATCTTCAAGATGCTCAAGAATTAACCCATTAAAAGTTCGAGCATCTTCTGTATCCAATTCCCAACCAAACATTTTATTTAAATCACGAAGATTTGCCGAACCTTCAATAATCATTGAACCATCAGATTGGTGCACCACTTCTTGCTCAATAGATGGCGCCATAGAAGTAGTGAAATCACCTACAATTTCTTCCAGAATATCTTCAAGTGTGACTAACCCTTTAATATCACCATACTCATCCACCACTAAACCAATACGTTCTTTTTTCGTACGGAAATTATCTAATTGTGTTTTAAGCGGGGTGCCTTCAGGAATGAAATACACTTCATCGACGGCGCGTAATAAGGTTTCTTTACTAAATTCATTTTTTTCTAATAACAAGCGGAAAGCTTCACGCACACGTAAAATCCCTAGCACTTGCTCATCAAGGCTACCTTTATATAGCACAATACGATTATGTGGCGCATGAGTAAGCTGACGCATAATGGCTTTCCAATCATCGTCAATATCAATCCCACCAATTTCATTACGTGGCACCATAATATCGTCCACGGTGATGGTTTCCATATCTAAGATAGAAAGCAACATTTGTGGATGTTGTTCATCTGGTGTTGCTTCACCCGCTTCCGATACAATACTTCTTAGCTCATCACGGCTAATCACTTGTTTTTGTAAATCAGGTTTTAAGCCGACCATTCGCATTAAGGTTTTCGTAAAAATATTCATCAACCAAACTAATGGATAGAACACTTTTAACAATAACGACAAAATGTGACTTGAAAATAATCCCACTTTCTCTGGGTGCATCGCCGCAACCGTTTTAGGGAAAATCTCAGAAAAAACGAGCATCGCAAAGGTTAATAAACCCGTTGCGATTGCTACTCCCGCATCACCATATAAACGCATACCAATCATGGTTGCAATAGCGGAAGCGCTGATATTCACAAGGTTATTAAAGATCAGAATAAAACTTAACAAGGTATCAGGCTTTTCAAGCAGTTTTTCTGCTTTTTGCGCACCTTTATTGCCTTGTTCCGCCAAAAAGCGAAGACGATATTTATTGAGAGAGAGTAAGCCGGTTTCTGAGCCGGAAAAATAGGCAGATAAAATTAAACAGATAACCAGTGTAATAAATAAAGTACTAAGGGGGATACTGTCCAAGGGTAAATCCTTTTGTTCGTTAATCAACAAAAAGTGCGGTCATTTTCACCGCACTTTTTACCTGTTCTTTGATTTTGATTAAATCAAACGACTACCAAAATAGCCAATCGTGAGCAGAATGATACCCGAAATTGCGTAAATAATCATCCTTTTTCCACGCCAGCCCAATCGCCAATGACCAAAACAAGCAATACCAAAACTAATCCAAGCAAGGAAAGAAAAAATTGCTTTGTGCAGATTTTCTGGGGTCACTGCTTGCAACACATGATAAGTACCAGAAATTAAAGTGAGTGTCAGTAATGCTTCCCCCATAGCAAATAAACAGAAAAAATGACGTTCTACCGCCATCAATGGCGGAATTGCTGGTGAAAATTGGATTTTACGTTTTTTCAAATTGCGATCTAACCATACTAATTGGATCACATAAAGCGTTGCAATAAAACAAACCGCATAGGTAAAGAGCGACAAGCCGATATGGAACAACATCAACGTATCTTGATTAAGCATTTGAATAATGTGGCTTGATAAGAATGTTGCAAAGATCAGACTAATGATCGAAAACGCATACACTATCGGTAAAATAAACCACATCGTAGAAACGAGAAACATTGAAAGCGTCGCCAATGCCGCAATAATTACGCTCATTAAGGACGCAATTTGCATTAGCATAAAACTTTGCCCTGATGCAAGATCCTCTAGCAGAGGAAAAGTACTAACCGCATGCAGAACAATTGCTGCAAGTGTGGTCAGAAAAAACGGGATTTTACTTTGACCCAACTTCCCTTCTGATGAGTTCATCAAAAAAGTGCCCTGCTTTGCAGACCATACCACTGGAATTATGGAAAAGCTCCACAATTCAATAAGAAATAATCTTTCCAAACATACAGTATCTCAATGAGATACAATTATTACATTGCTATGAAGAACTTTATTCCAACCATTATTATCGGTGATGGTGCAGCAGGTTTGTTCTGTGCCGTACAATTGGGCTACAGGTTAGTATTTTTAATAATGGCAAAAAAATCAGCCGTAAAATTCTGATGTCCGGTGACAGCTTTTGCCTGCACACAAGCAATTCATGATCTTGATCAATAAAAATTTGCTATTTAAATGCCAAGATGGCGAAAAAGTGTTTAAAGCCTTGTGGGATTTGGGAATTATTCTGCGCGATCAAAATAAAGCGTTAAATTTACAAGACTGCATTCGTATCACCGTTGGCACAAAAGAAGAATGTGAACGTGTGGTTGAAGCCATCAAACAAATAAACTAATACACAGGAAAACAGCCCATGCAACCTATTCTTTTCATTGACCGCGATGGTACCTTGATTGATGAGCCGAAAACCGATTTTCAAATTGATAGCCTTGAAAAACTCAAATTCGAGCCGAACGTCATTCCGGCGATGCTGAAACTGAAAGAAAAATACCGTTTTGTGATGGTCTCAAACCAAGATGGCTTGGGAACGGACTCTTTCCCACAAGCGGATTTTGATAAACCGCATAATGCAATGATGGCGTTATTCAAATCACAGGGGATTGAGTTTGATGATGTGCTGATTTGCCCGCACAAACTGGAAGATAACTGCGCTTGCCGCAAGCCGAAAACCAAGTTGTTGAAAAAATACATCCAAAAAAACTTGTTCGATCCTGACCGCTCTTTTGTGATTGGCGATCGAGCTACTGACGTACAGTTGGCGGAAAATCTCGGCATTCGCGCACTACAATATCACCCTGAAAAATTAAACTGGGATCTCATCGCAGAAAAACTGCTCGGCGAACCCGTCAGCAACATTGGCAACCGCCCGCCACGCTATGCAGAAGTCGCCCGCAAAACCAAAGAAACGGACATCAAGGTTCAAGTATAGCTGGACGAAACGGGCGTGAACCAAATCAGCACGGGCGTGGGCTTTTTGGACCACATGCTCGACCAAATTGCGACCCACGGCGGTTTCCGCATGAATGTCAGCTGTAAGGGTGATTTACACATTGATGAACACCACACTGTGGAAGGCACCGCCCTCGCGCTCGGCACTGCCTTAAAACAAGCCATAGGCGACAAACGCGGCATCGCCCGCTTCGGCTTTGTGCTCCCGATGGATGAATGCCGCGCCGAATGTGCCTTAGATTTATCCAGCAGACCTTGGATCAAATTAAACGCCAAATTCAAACGCGATAAAGTCGGCGATTTCAGCACCGAACTCACCGAGCATTTTTTCCAATCCCTAACATTCTCGTTACTCGCCACGCTACACCTCAAAGCCACCGGCGACAACGACCACCACAAAATTGAAAGCTTGTTTAAAGTATTCGGCAGAACCTTAAGACAAGCAATTCGAATTGAAGGAAATGAATTGCCGAGTAGTAAGGGCGTGTTATGATTTGTAGGGACAGACTTTATGTCTGTCCGAAAAGTGCGGTTGGGTTTTGCCAATTTTGGAAAATTTTAACCAGTTATAAATTTAATTTCGTATATAGGTGAAATAATGGAAAGATTGTTATCTAGTTTATGTGATCCAAATATTGCTTTTTCTGGTTGGCTTACAGCAATTTTAATTGCTATTTTAGGTTATTTTCTAAATAAGTCAGTTAAAAATTTTGATTCTAAAACTGAAAAATTAATAAAAGAAGTAGAAAGCATAGAACGTACTATTAAATCAGACTCACCTTCAGAGAGGATTAGAAAAAGATTTAATGAGGCTATTTCTTTATTAAAAATGGATAATAGTGGAAATATTACGGAATCTACAATAGGTGAATTAATTGGTTTAGATTCACCAAATGAATTAGATGATATACTGAATGGAAAGAAAGACCTATCTTATGATCTTATGAAAATTTTTTGTGATAAAATAGGTATTAATTATCATTGGATTTCAAATGGTCAAGGCTATCCATTTTTTATTGAAAAAGAAATTACAGATTCACCATCATATTTTATATCTAGAATGAAAAATAAATTTAATGAGTTTTATTTGATTAGATCAGAAGATAAACACGGCTCTATATTAGTCATAACAAAATCTGAAAATAATATTAAATATAATATATACCCGACCACTTGGCTAAGTAATAACCCATACCTAACAAAGGATAAAAACAATCCATTTCATGGTTTTAATTATTATGATAATAATGATAGGAAACTAATTGCTGACTTATATCAAGTTTTAAACAAAAATTTAGATTCTAGCAATATAAAATTCCATTCAATGATTTTATCAGAAGATGATTTTAATAAGATTAAATCTGGACGCATTTATGTCGGTAAATATATTAATAATCGTCAAGCTCAAAAAGGAACTAATTGGTGGAGAGATTTTGGGGATATGAGTGCTCCCGAAGAAGCTCGTCGTTCATACAATGATGAATGTATAGAAACTCATGAGGAAATAAAAGAATATTTGAACAAATCGAGATCCAATGATGAAAACAATAATTATTGATACAGGCTGCGCTAACCTCTCCTCCGTCAAATTTGCCTTTGAGCGATTAGGGTATAGCGCGGAGATTACCAATGATCTCAATAAAATTAAATCCGCCGATAAATTAATTTTACCCGGTGTAGGAACCGCCAAGGCAGCAATACTGAATTTGCAACGCTTAGGCTTGGTTGAGGTAATCCCAAATCTCACACAGCCTGTGCTAGGCATTTGCTTAGGCATGCAGCTAATGACGGAATTCTCTACCGAAGGCAATGTCTCCACCCTTGGCTTAATCAGTGGGCAAACCGAACTGATTCCGGATACCGGCTTGCCATTGCCTCATATGGGCTGGAATCGCGTGCATTTTGATGAAAACTGCCCGCTATTTGATGGCATTGCGCAGGACAGCCATTTCTATTTTGTGCATAGCTATGCGGTATTGGCTAATAAAAATACCATTGCGACTAGCCAATATGGTGTGGATTTTTCTGCCGCTATCGCTCGCGATAACTTCTACGGAGTGCAATTCCATCCCGAACGTTCAGGAGAAAATGGCGCGTTACTGTTGAAAAATTTTGTGGAGAAAGTGAAATAGACTACAGTTCTAAAATAACGCACGATCCCCCCTCTTTAGAAAAGAGGGGCAGGGGGAGATTTGATTACGATGTCGAATCTCTCACGAGGTTGAAAATTACTTCTGCCAAATCTCCCCTACCCCCTCTTTGCTAAAGAGGGGGAACTGATTACATTACACAGGAAAACCTATGCAAACATCACAAATCATACCCGCCCTCGATCTTATCGACGGGCATGTTGTCCGCCTGCATCAGGGCGATTATGCGCAGCAGACCACTTACAGCGACAATCCTATTGAGCAGTTCGCAAGCTATATTCAACAAGGCGCGCAGCAGTTGCATTTGGTGGATTTAACCGGTGGAAAAGATCCGTCGAAAAGACAGACCGCACTTATCGGCAAGATTATCGCCGCTACGCAAAGCAAGATTCTGGTGGGCGGTGGGATTCGTACCGAACAGGATGTCGCCGATTTGCTTGCGGTGGGCGCGAACCGTGTGGTGATTGGTTCTACGGCGGTGACACAACCGGATATGGTGCGGAGAAATTCGTGTTGGCGCTAGACGTGCGCATTGAAAACGGGCAGAAATTGGTGGCGATTAAAGGTTGGCAGGAAACCAGTGCGCTGACCCTTGAAAACGTCGTGGAAAACTACCGCACTTTGTTGGACGCGCCTTGTTGGAAGGCAAATTTAATGTAGAGGAGACAATCGAATGTTGGTCATTATAAATAAAAATAAGGAAAGACAATGAGATGCATGAAATTTATATTTAAATTTTATTTATTATTGTTCGCTATTAGTACCATTTATGCCATTTTTACTTTAGATGATTTATACCATAAAGTGACAAAATATAAAGATACTGAAGATGTTATTTCACGTATTATTTTGAATGATGACAGTGTTTATTTTATCGGTAAATTAGCAAATTATGAATTTAAGCGGGAAAAAAATACCGGATTTAATGAGCTTCCGTTTACGCTATCCGATCATATTATTTATGTTTATTTTTATGACACAATGATCAGAAAAAACATCAATGATTCCATATCAACCGATTCAACAATCTATTTAATTATTAATCCTAAAAAACTGAATAAGGAACAAATAGCTTTATTGGATGAAAGAATTACTATGGATTCATCACAGAAATTTATGCTTGACGGCGAAATTCTACAGGCGGCAAAACGGCAAGAGCCCACTTGGTCAGATCGAGATGAAGCTTACCTAATTAAACACATATCCCTTATTGATGGTCGTATATTGCCACCCGATGAGAAACCGATTATCCGAACCTCACTTGAAACACAGCAAACATTGCACTTTAGCGAAGAATATGAAGTGGAGGAATTAAATCAAGATGCGATTGAAGAATTTATCATAAACGCAACATCACCGCTTTGGGGTACTATAGAGCTTATTACGTCTCCAATATGGCTTCTTACGCTTCCAATATGGCTTAATGGGATACCACACGGGTAGTTTTTAGAGATATTTGTCTCTACAAAACGTCAAAGGGCGTTGATTGGAAAAATTATTAACAAGACAAATTGTAAAATTCAGGCGGGTGGCAGTGTTCACTCAGAGCGAGATGTAGAGGAGGCAATCGAATGTTGGCAAAACGGATAATTCCTTGTTTGGGCGTACGTGATGGGCAAGTCGTTAAGGGCG
>CAJLFU010000068.1 GCA_905205995.1 uncultured Haemophilus sp.
TACCTAACCTAAAAGTACATGATTTTGGTGGTGTTCATCCTGCTGGTTTAGTGGGGACACATATTCACTTTATCGATCCGGTTGGTGTGAATAAAACTGTATGGCACATGAATTACCAAGATGTGATTGCTGTCGGTAAATTATTCACTACGGGCGAACTTTATGTTGAGCGCGTTGTTTCTCTTGCTGGTCCGCAAGTGAAAGAACCTCGTTTAGTTCGTACAGTAATCGGTGCTAACCTTTCTCAATTAACCGCAAATGAATTAAAAGACGGGAATAACCGTGTAATTTCTGGTTCTGTGCTTTGCGGCCAAACAGCAAAAGATGCGCATGACTATTTAGGTCGTTATGCATTACAAGTGTCTGTGATTGCAGAAGGTAATGAGAAAGAATTCTTAGGCTGGATTACACCACAATCGAACAAATATTCGATTACCCGTACCGTATTGGGTCACTTTGGTAAGAAATTATTCAACTTCACTACCGCAGAAAATGGTGGTGAGCGTGCAATGGTACCAATCGGTAGCTATGAGCGCGTGATGCCGTTGGATATTTTACCGACATTATTATTACGTGATTTAATCGTGGGTGATACCGATGGTTCACAAGCGTTAGGTTGTCTTGAATTAGATGAAGAAGACTTAGCGTTATGTTCTTTCGTTTGCCCGGGCAAATATGAATACGGTTCAATCTTGCGTCAAGTATTAGATAAGATTGAGAAGGAAGGTTAAAAATGGGTTTAAAAAATCTTTTTGAAAAAATGGAACCCGCGTTTTTACCAGGTGGTAAATACAGCAAGCTTTATCCGATCTTTGAATCGATTTATACCTTGCTTTACACACCAGGTACGGTAACGCACAAAAACACACACGTTCGTGATGCGTTAGACTCAAAACGTATGATGATTACGGTTTTCCTTGCGTTGTTCCCAGCGATTTTTTACGGGATGTATAACGTGGGTAACCAAGCGATCCCTGCCTTAAATCAATTAGGCAATTTAGATCAATTAATTGCTAACGATTGGCACTATGCGCTTGCAAGTTCATTAGGTTTAGACTTAACCAATAATGCAACTTGGGGCTCAAAAATGGCGTTAGGGGCGATCTTCTTCTTACCAATTTACTTAGTGGTATTTACTGTTTGTACAATTTGGGAATTATTGTTCTCAGTGGTGCGTGGTCATGAAGTAAATGAAGGGATGTTCGTTTCAACCATTTTATTTGCATTAATCGTTCCACCAACATTGCCATTATGGCAAGCAGCACTTGGTATCAGTTTTGGTATCGTGGTAGCGAAAGAAATCTTCGGTGGTGTAGGTCGTAACTTTATGAACCCTGCGCTTGCTGGTCGTGCATTCTTATTCTTCGCTTATCCAGCTCAAATTTCTGGTGACTTAGTATGGACTGCTGCAGATGGTTTCTCTGGTGCAACCGCACTTTCACAATGGTCTCAAGGTGGTCAAGCCGCATTACAACACACTGTAACCGGTCAACCTATTACTTGGATGGATGCATTCATCGGTAATATTCCTGGTTCAATGGGTGAGGTTTCAACGCTTGCGTTATTAATCGGTGGTGCGTTAATTGTATTCACCCGTATTGCTTCTTGGCGCATTATGGCTGGTGTCATGATCGGTATGATTGGTACAGCAACCTTATTCAACCTAATCGGTTCTGATTCTAACCAAATGTTCTCAATGCCTTGGCATTGGCACTTTGTATTAGGTGGTTTTGCACTTGGTATGATCTTCATGGCTACAGACCCTGTATCAGCTTCATTCACCAACACGGGTAAATGGTGGTACGGTGCGTTAATTGGCGTGATGGCTGTATTAATTCGTACAGTGAACCCAGCTTACCCAGAAGGGATGATGTTAGCGATTTTATTTGCAAACTTATTTGCACCAATTTTCGACTACATCGTGGTTCAAGCAAATATCAAACGTCGGAGAGCAAGAACAAATGGCTAAATTTAATAAAGATAGCGTTAGCGGTACAGTTACCGTTGTTGTGTTGCTAAGTTTAGTGTGTTCTATCGTGGTTTCTGGTGCTGCAGTAGCATTAAAATCTAAACAAGATGAACAAAAAGCACTCGACGTTCAACGTAACATTTTAACTGTTGCTGGCTTAATGAAAGAAGATAATGCATCAGTAATCAAAGACACTTACAACAAATTTATTGAACCTCGTTTAGTGGATTTGCAAAGTGGTGATTACGTTCAAGCTTCAGCAGAAGAAATCAGCAAATTTGAACCTAAAGATGCCATTAAAGATCCTGCAAAAAGTCAAGCTATCCCAGCTGAGGCAGATAAAGCAGGGATTAAAGTTCGTGCAAACCAAGCGCGTGTTTATCTTGTAAAAGATGAACAAGGCAATGTAACCCAAGTGGTATTACCAATGTATGGTCGCGGCTTATGGTCAACCATGTATGGTTTTGTTTCTGTAGCACCAGATGCAAATACTATCAAAGGTATTACTTACTATGATCAAGGTGAAACAGCGGGTCTTGGTGGTGAAATTGCGAACCCACGTTGGCAAGCACAGTTCGTGGATAAAAAATTATTCGATGAGCAAGGTAACCAAAAATTCAAAATCTACAAAGGTAGCTCTGCTGCAGATAAAGAGCACGGTGTAGATGGTTTATCAGGTGCAACTTTAACCAGTAATGGTGTTCAAGGTTCATTTGATTATTGGTTCAGCCAAAATGGCTTTGGTCCATTCTTAGCGAAATTTAAAGCAGGAGAAATCAAATAATGGCTGATGCAAAAGTAAACTTAAAAGGTCTTTTATTCGATCCTATTGTTAAAAATAACCCGATTGCCTTGCAAATTTTGGGTATCTGTTCTGCATTAGCGGTAACAACCCAATTACAAACAGCGATCGTTATGGCGATTGCGGTAAGTTTGGTAACCGGTTTCTCCAGTTTGTTCATTTCATTGATTCGTAACTATATTCCAAATAGTATCCGTATCATTGTGCAACTGGCGATTATCGCATCTTTAGTAATCTTGGTTGACCAAGTATTAAAAGCTTATGCTTATGGTTTATCTAAACAGCTTTCTGTATTCGTTGGCCTTATCATTACAAACTGTATCGTAATGGGCCGTGCAGAAGCGTTTGCGATGAAATCACCACCGTTAGAAAGCTTTGTTGATGGTATCGGTAACGGTTTAGGTTATGGTGCGATCTTATTAATTGTCGCCACATTACGTGAATTAATCGGTTCTGGTCGTTTATTTGGTTTCCCTGTATTCCAAACTATTCAAGACGGCGGTTGGTATCAACCAAACGGTTTATTCCTTCTTGCACCAAGTGCGTTCTTTATTATCGGCTTCGTTATTTGGGGCTTAAGAACGTGGAAACCTGAGCAACAGGAGAAATAATCAATGGAACATTATATTAGCCTATTCGTGAAGGCGATCTTCATTGAAAACATGGCGCTCTCTTTCTTCTTAGGGATGTGTACTTTCCTTGCGGTTTCTAAGAAAGTTTCCACGGCGTTTGGCCTTGGTGTTGCAGTAGTCGTCGTACTTGGTATTGCGGTACCCGCTAACCAATTTGTATACGAACACGTATTAAAAGATGGCGCATTGGTAGAAGGTGTGAGCCTTGAGTTCTTAAACTTCATTACCTTTATCGGGATTATCGCGGGTCTTGTTCAATTACTTGAAATGACCTTAGATAAATTCTTCCCTGCACTTTATAACGCATTAGGTATCTTCCTTCCGCTTATCGCCGTAAACTGTGCGATCTTCGGTGGTGTATCTTTTGCCGTGCAACGTGAATACAACTTCGCTGAAGCAGCAGTTTATGGTATCGGCGCGGGTATAGGTTGGATGTTAGCAATCGTTGCGCTTGCAGGTTTAACCGAAAAAATGAAATATGCCGATGTACCGGCAGGCTTAAAAGGATTAGGGATTACCTTTATCACTGCGGGCTTGATGGCGCTTGGCTTTATGTCATTCTCTGGTATTCAGTTATAAGGAGGCATAAATGAGCGAATCTTCAATTTTATTATTAGGTGTTGCGGCATTTACGGTTATCCTTTTAGTGCTCGTTGCGATTATTTTATTCGCTAAATCAAAATTAGTGGATTCTGGTGATATCACCATTTCTATTAATGACGATCCTGAAAAAGCGATCACTTTACCAGCTGGTGGTAAATTACTTGGTGCTTTAGCAAGTAAAGGTATCTTCGTTTCTTCTGCGTGTGGTGGTGGCGGTTCTTGTGGCCAATGTGTCGTCAAAGTAAAAAGCGGTGGTGGTGAAATTTTACCAACCGAACTTTCTCATATCAGCAAACGTGAAGCGAAAGAAGGTTATCGTTTAGCTTGCCAAGTCAATGTAAAAGGCAGTATGGATGTTGAATTGCCAGAAGAAATCTTCGGTGTGAAAAAATGGGAATGTACTGTTATTTCTAATGATAACAAAGCAACCTTTATTAAAGAGCTTAAATTAGCGATTCCTGAAGGTGAAGAAGTTCCTTTCCGTGCGGGTGGTTATATCCAAATCGAAGCTGATCCACATACGGTTTACTATAAAGATTTCGATATTCCAGAAGAATACCACGAAGATTGGGACAAATACGATTTATGGCGTTATGTGTCTAAAGTGGATGAGCATATTATCCGTGCTTACTCAATGGCTTCATACCCAGAAGAGAAAGGCATCATTATGCTTAACGTGCGTATTGCAACGCCTCCACCACGTCAACCTGATGCACCTCCAGGTCAAATGTCTTCTTACATTTGGTCATTAAAACCAGGTGATAAAGTGACAATTTCAGGTCCATTCGGTGAATTCTTTGCGAAAGAAACCGACAACGAAATGGTCTTCATCGGTGGTGGTGCGGGTATGGCGCCAATGCGTTCTCATATCTTTGACCAATTAAAACGTTTACACTCTAAACGTAAAATGTCATTCTGGTATGGTGCACGTTCTAAACGTGAAATGTTCTATGTAGAAGATTTTGATCAGCTTCAAGCAGAAAATCCAAACTTTACATGGCACGTGGCATTATCTGATCCGTTACCAGAAGATAACTGGACAGGTTACACCGGCTTTATTCACAACGTACTTTATGAAAACTACTTGAAAAATCATGAAGCACCAGAAGATTGTGAATACTATATGTGTGGACCTCCGGTGATGAACGCTGCGGTAATCAAAATGTTGAAAGACCTCGGTGTTGAAGATGAAAACATCTTATTAGATGACTTCGGTGGTTGATTTTAGTTAATCAAAACATCATGAAAACTGACCGCACTTTGTGATGAAGTGCGGTCAAAATTTAAGGTGTTTTTAGAAAATTTTCTATGATTACAGGTAAATTTTGTTTAGTTTGCTAGTAGTTCACAGATTTAGGAAATCCAGATGAAAAAATTAATAAGCGGTATCGTGGCGGTGGCAATGGCATTAAGTCTTGCAGCCTGTGAAAAAGAAATAAAAGTTATCTCATTAAGTGGTAAAACAATGGGAACAACTTATCATGTTAAATACCTTGATGAAGGCTCAATGAAAGCAACATCTGAAAAGACGCATGAAGAAATTGAAGCTATCTTAAAAGATGTGAACGCGAAAATGTCCACTTACAAAAAAGATTCGGAATTGAGTCGTTTCAATCAAAATACCCAAGTGAATACACCGATTGAGATTTCAGCAGATTTTGCCAAAGTATTGGCCGAAGCGATTCGTTTAAATAAAGTGACTGAAGGTGCATTGGATGTAACTGTTGGCCCTGTCGTTAATTTATGGGGATTTGGCCCGGAAAAACGTCCAGAAAAACAACCTACACCAGAACAATTAGCTGAACGCCAAGCTTGGGTTGGTATTGATAAAATTGCCCTCGATATGAGTGCTGCCAAACCGACATTAAGCAAAGCACTTCCTCAAGTTTATGTCGATTTGTCCTCGATTGCTAAAGGCTTTGGCGTTGATCTGGTCGCTGAAAAGTTAGAACAATTAAATGCTCAGAATTACATGGTTGAAATCGGCGGAGAAATTCGTGCGAAAGGAAAAAATATTGAAGGCAAACCTTGGCAGATCGCAATTGAAAAACCAACTACAACAGGTGAAAGAGCGGTTGAAGCTGTCATTGGATTAGACAATATGGGAATGGCAAGTTCTGGCGATTATCGAATTTACTTTGAAGAAAATGGTAAACGCTTTGCTCATGAAATTGATCCGAAAACAGGTTATCCAATTCAGCATCATTTAGCCTCAATTACGGTACTTGCACCAACTTCAATGACTGCAGATGGCTTATCAACAGGGTTATTTGTGCTTGGTGAAGACAAGGCGTTAGAAGTGGCTGAGAAAAATAATCTTGCCGTTTATTTAATCATTAAAACAGATAATGGTTTTGTGACAAAATCATCCTCTGCTTTCAAAAAATTAACAGAAACAAAAGAATAGTTATGCAAACTTTATTTTTTACTTTAATCGCTTTCGTCGCAATTATATTGTTGATGTCTATCGGATTTATTATCAAAAAACAAAGTTTAAAAGGCAGCTGCGGTGGTTTATCTACCCTTGGTATTGCCAAAGCTTGTGATTGTGATAAACCTTGCGACACGCTTCAATCAAAATTAGATGCGGGCGATAAACAAGCAAAAGCCGAATATGAGCAAAAATTTGCGAAAAAAAATGGTGATTCGCAATTTTATGAAGTGAAGTAGTTCCATTTAACGTTGTGATGAGAGAACAGTATGCCCTATGTCAATATTAAAGTGACCGGTGGAGCAGAGGCGCCGACAGCTAAACAAAAAGCAGAGTTAATTGAAGGTGTCACCCATTTATTACAGAAAGTGTTAAACAAAAATCCCGAAACGACAGTGGTGGTTATTGACGAAGTCGATATGGATAACTGGGGGATTGGAGGGAAAACGGTAACTTCTCGACGTTCAATGAAGTGATCATGCCGTAACCTGTATGAAAGTGCCCGAAATTGTCGGGCATTTTTACTCTTACTTGATTTGCGGTAGAATGCCTAATTATTTATTTAGTGGAACATTTATTACTAAACTATGAAATCACAAACCTACGAAAAACATTTTCCGAAACTCTCTGCAGAACAACTTGCCCAAAATGCCACTAAAAAAGTCATTTGCGGTATGTCTGGTGGGGTAGATTCCTCCGTTTCCGCGTTTATTCTTCAAC
>CAJLFU010000069.1 GCA_905205995.1 uncultured Haemophilus sp.
AAGAATACAGCCATATTAATGTAGGGGCAGACATTTGCGTCTGCCCATTATTGTCAAAAAGACTTATTTTTTGACCGCACTTTAGGGGAAGAGAATGTATTTTTTTGGAAAGATTATCGGAGTTATTTTAGGTTTTAAATGGGGTGGCTTTTTCGGTGCCATCGCTGGACTCATTTTAGGCTCAATCGCAGATAAAAAACTTTATGAGATGGGTTCTGTTAACTCCAGCTTTTTTAAGAAAAAAACGACCCGACAAGCGCTCTTTATGCAAACGACTTTTGCGGTACTGGGACATTTGAGTAAATCCAAAGGTCGAGTGACAGAAGAAGATATTCAACTGGCGAATCAGTTGATGAACCAAATGCAATTAGATGAGAGTCATCGCAAACTTGCTCAAGAGGCATTTAGTCGAGGTAAAGCAACAGATTTTCCACTACGTCAGGTGATTCGTGAATTTCGCATTGGATGTGGACAACGCGCTGATTTACTGAGAATGTTCTTGCACGTACAAGTGCAAGCCGCATTTGCTGACTCTCAATTACATGACTCAGAAAAAGAGGTCCTTTATGTGGTGGCGGAAGAGCTTGGTCTTTCCCGTATGCAGTTTGAGCAAATTCTGGCAATGGAAATTGCAGCTCGTCAATTTACTCAAGGTGGATTCTATCGCCAATACCAACAGGGCGGTTATCAACAGCAAGGTGGCTATCAATACCAACAACAAGGTGGTTACCAACAATCTTCAGGTCCAACATTAAGTGATGCTTATAAAGTATTGGGCGTGAATGAAAGTGATGACCGTAATGCTGTAAAACGTGCATATCGTCGTTTAATGAATGAACATCATCCGGATAAATTAGTTGCTAAAGGCTTACCGCCAGAAATGATGGAAATGGCCAAAGAAAAAACACAACAAATCCAAGCTGCTTACGATTTAATTTGTAAAGTGAAAGGCTGGAAATAGTGCGTGTTATCCTCGCCCCTATGCAAGGGGTGCTCGATCCTTTCGTTCGCCAGCTTTTAACCGAAGTGAATGAATACGATCTCTGCATCACCGAATTTGTCCGCGTGGTAGATCAACTCTTACCTGAAAAGGTCTTTTATCGTCTTTGCCCTGAACTCAAGAATCAGGGTTTTACCCCTTCTAAAACACCTGTTCGTGTCCAACTTTTAGGTCAACATCCGAACTGTCTTGCTGAAAATGCCCATCGCGCCATTGAGCTTGGATCACATGGTATTGATTTAAATTGTGGCTGCCCATCCAAAACCGTTAATGGCAGTAACGGAGGTGCAGCACTTCTCAAGCAACCTGAACTAATTTATCAAGCGACTCTAGCCTTACGAAAAACCGTACCTAGTCATTTACCTGTCAGTGTGAAAGTGCGATTAGGTTGGGATTGTACTTCACAAGCTTTTGAAATTGCCGACGCAGTACAACAAGGTGGCGCCACTGAAATCACCATTCATGGAAGAACCAAAGCCGATGGCTATCGTGCTGATCGCATCAATTGGGAGAAAATCGGTGAAGTGAGATCTCGCTTAACGATCCCAGTGATTGCTAATGGCGAAATTTGGCGTTGGGAAGATGGTCAAGCATGTTTGAAAGTGACAGGTTGCGAGGATCTGATGGTAGGGCGTGGTGCATTAAATATTCCCAACTTAAGCCTTGTTCTAAAACAAAATTGTGAAAAAATGCCTTGGGCGGAGACTCAAAAAATCTTACAAAAATACGCAGAAATGGAAAATTTCCATGATTCTGGTTTTTATCATGTTGCTCGCATCAAACAATGGCTACGCTATCTCAATAAAGAATATCCTGAAGCGGACATCGTTTTTGAGCGAATTAAAACCAGCAAAACGGCAGAAGATCTGAGAGAACGACTCTGTCAGGGCTAAAAAAGTGCGGTCAAAATAGACGGCTTTTTTTAGCACTCCCCACTCGTACGATGAGTTAAACACTCAAACAAAACTTGACCAAAATCAAAAAGTTATCATACAGAACCAGTAGAATCGATGAGGCATATACCACAAAAAAGGAGAGGTGCCTTATGAAGACTCGTCTATTGCTTTCTAGCTTACTTATCGCATTAAGCGTAACATCATGTACCCAAACGCATAAAGTGCATTGGTCTTATGATGGTAAGGAAAGCCCTGAACATTGGGGGGATTTACTCACCGAATATCAAACCTGTAAGCTAGGGAAGGTTCAGTCGCCTGTTAATCTTGAAGCAGATAACAGCATGAAAGTGGCAAACAAATCACTTAAAATAGATTATTTCCCTGCGGCTTATCAACTAGAAAACAATGGACATACCGTACAAGCTAGCGTTGCACAAGAAAATGCGCCATCTATTACGCTTGATAATAAGCAGTTTTATTTGAAACAATTTCACTTTCACACACCAAGTGAACATACCTTTAAACGCAAACATTATCCTTTAGAGATTCATTTTGTACATCAAAGTGAAGATAAATCGTTAGCCGTAATTGCAGTAATGGTGAATGAAGGTGAAGCTAATCCAGCGTTAGCGCCAGTAGTTGAGAAAAAACTTACCGTTGGACAAAAAGAAAAATTGGCTCAACTGATTGATATTCAAGCACTAATGCCAAAAGAGATGGCACGCTTCCGCCTAAATGGCTCATTAACTACACCACCTTGTAGTGAAAACGTGGCTTGGACCATTTTTAAAGCCCCAATTCAAGCAAGCAAAGCACAAATTGCCGCGATAGAAGAAATGGAAGGGAAAAATAACCGCCCAACCCAGCCATTAAATCAGCGTGAAGTGAAAATTGAAAAGTAAATAAAATGCGTGGATACTCTCCACGCATTTTTTTATTCGATTAGACGAGATTAAAGGTGAATATTGCCATCATAGATATGAGTCGCATCACCCGTCATATAAAGTGGAGAGCCAACACCTTCCCACTCAATAAGCAAGCTACCACCAGGTAGATCAACTTGCACTTTGTTATCAAGTAGACCTTGCATAATTCCTACCGCCGCTGCAGCACAAGCGCCACTGCCACAAGCTTGTGTTTCACCTGCACCACGTTCATATACACGCAATTTAATGTGGTTACGATTGACGACTTGCATAAACCCAGCGTTTACCCTTTCCGGAAAACGTTCGTGATTTTCTAATAATGGACCTAACTCTGCTACATTGGCCGTTTTAATATCATCCACTTGAACAACACAATGTGGATTGCCCATTGATACTGCACCACAAAGCACAGTTTGAACATCGGTACGTAAAATATAGTTTTTTTCAAATTTGTTGGCAGTAAAAGGAATTTTATTGGGTTCCCATATCGGCTCGCCCATATTGACGCGAATTTGCCCATCTTCTTTTACCGTTAGAACCATTTTTCCTTTTTGCGTGCTTACTGCAATATCTTTCTTATTGGTCAACCCTTTTAAGGTGACAAAACGCGCAAAACATCTTGCCCCATTTCCACATTGCGACACTTCACTACCATCTGCATTGAAAATACGATAATGGAAATCTAAGTCTGGATCATAAGGTGGCTCAACAATTAAAAGCTGATCAAAACCAATACCACGATGACGATCGGCTAAGCGTTTAATTGTTTCAGGGGTAAAATAGGCATTTTGTGTCACAGCATCAACAACGACAAAGTCATTGCCAAGGCCATGCATTTTGGAAAACTGCATGTTTCCTTCCTTGATTTGAAAATTTTTTGGCATTATAGAGAGCAATAAGCCGAATGGCAAATAGCCAGAATAGACAAAGTGCGGTCAAAAAACACTTTATTTTCTCACCGCACTTTCATCATTACATCCAAGCGTTATTACGAATGATCCCTACTGCAATCCCTTCAATTTCAAAATGAGGTTGTTCTTCAAGATTAACGACAATCGGCTGAAACTCTTCATTTTCTGCATGCAGATAAATAACTGAACCTTTGCGTTCTAAGCGTTTTACTGTTACTTCATCTTCAATTCGGGCAACAACAATCTGTCCATTTCGCACATCTTTTGTGCTATGCACGGCAAGAAGATCGCCATCTAAAATGCCGATATCTTTCATGGATTGACCATATACTTTTAATAAAAAGTCAGCTTGTGGTTTAAACATATTGGCATCAACACGGTAAGTACCTTCAATGTGTTGCTCAGCCAGAATCGGTTCCCCTGCTGCCACGCGACCAATGAGCGGTAAGCCTTCTTCTTCCTCATCATTTGCACTGTCATCAATAATGCGAATACCGCGAGAAGCCCCCGCGACAATTTCAATTGCACCTTTACGGGCAAGTGCTTTTAAGTGTTCTTCCGCCGCATTAGGGGATTTAAAGCCTAATTCACGAGAAATTTCTGCACGAGTTGGCGGCATACCCGTGGTTTCTAAATGGCGCTTTAAGAGTTCCAGCACTTCTTGTTGTCTGGCAGTTAATGGTCTCATATACACTCCTGTTACTTTATACAGAATAACTGTTAGTATATACAGAAAGATGACGATTGCAACAACTATTTTCTAGCCATAAAAGTGCGGTCAATTTTTTTCATATTTTTGAGTGTTTATCATAAATTTCAAATGTAAATTTTTAGAATTTGACTGGTCGAATGTGTTAAAATGCCTGACAATACCTAGAAATGTCTAACAAAAAGAGAATATTAATTATGTCTGGCATCGTAAGTACTTATCGTAAATTATTAGAATTACCGCTTTCGGTTTTAGTAAAAAATAATCCTATTCCCGCTCAACCCATCGAAGAGCTTCAACTCAATATCAATCAACCTATTCTTTATGTTTTACCTTATACCTCTCAAACTGACTTCGTGATTTTCCGTCGTAACTGTTTGAGTGTAGGTTTACCTGATCCAGCTGAAAAGAATGTGATTGATGGCATAGCATTACCACGTTATGTCTATTTAGACGAAGGTCGCCGCTTTTTTAAATCAAAAGGCGCAAAAGATGAAACTGCTAAAGTCTTCAATAAATACTTAGAACTGCACCGTGATGTAGCTGATTTAGATGTACAACTCATTCCTGTTTCTGTGCTTTGGGGACGTTCACCAGGTAAGGAAGATAAAGCAAGCTTACCAAATCTGCGTTTATTGAATGGCATTCAAAAAACCTTTGCGGCAATTTGGTTTGGACGTGATACTTTTGTGCGTTTTTCTCAAGCGCTTTCCTTGCGTTACATGGTAAATGAGCACGGTTCAGATGAAAAAATTGCGCAAAAACTGGCTCGCGTGGCTAAAATGCACTTTGCTAAACAACGTATTTCCGCGACCGGGCCTCGTTTGCCAAACCGCGAAGCGATGTTTAATAAACTATTAAATTCCCAAGCAATCCAAAATGCCATTGAAGATGAGGCAAAATCAAAAAATATTAGCCGCGATAAAGCTTACGCTGAAGCCGAAAAAATTCTTCATGAAATTGCAGCGAATGTAAGCCATTCCAGCCTTCGTGCGGCGGATCGTTTCTTGCGCTGGTTATGGAATAAACTGTATTCCGGTATTGATGTACAAAATGCGGACCGTGTGCGTAAACTTGCGCTAGAAGGCCATGAGATTGTTTATGTACCTTGTCACCGTAGTCACATTGACTATTTATTACTTTCTTATGTGCTCTATCACCAAGGCCTTGTACCGCCACATATTGCAGCAGGGATCAACTTAAACTTCTGGCCAGCGGGTCCTTTATTCCGTAGCTGGGGAGCATTCTTTATTCGCCGTACGTTTAAAGGTAACCGCCTTTACTCTGCAATTTTCCGTGAATATTTAGGGGAATTATTCCACCGTGGCTATTCTGTCGAATACTTCATTGAAGGTGGCCGTTCTCGTACAGGTCGCTTGCTTGCACCGAAAACTGGTATGATGTCGATGACGCTACAAGCACTTCAACATAACCAAACGCGTCCAATTTCTGTGGTGCCCGTGTATATCGGTTATGAGCACGTATTAGAAGTAGATACTTACGCAAAAGAATTACGTGGCGCCGCGAAAGAAAAAGAAAATGCTGGCTTAGTTTTACGTGTGATTAAGAAATTACGTAATTTAGGTCAAGGCTTTGTAAATTTCGGTGAGCCAATCACGCTTTCTAATTACCTCAATCACCATTATCCAGAATGGAAAGAACAACATCATGAAGATAAACCACACTGGTTTAACCATGCAGTTGGATCTATTTCTAATCAAGTGATGGTGAATATTAATAAAGCTGCAGCCGTCAATGCGATGAATTTAGTGGGGACCGCTCTACTCTCTTCTCGTCAACGTGCGCTTTCTCATGAGCAGCTATTAGAACAACTCTCTAGTTATCAAGAAATGTTAAAGAATGTACCGTATTCTACTGATGTGGTACTGCCAACTGATACACCAAAAGCGATGCTTGATCATGTATTAAGCTTAGATCGTGTTGGCGTGTTAGTTGAAAAAGATAACTTTGGGGAAATTATTCGTTTAGAACGTAATTCTGCTGTTCTCATGACGTATTACCGCAATAATATTCAACACTTATTTGTGTTGCCTTCTCTTGTTGCGAGTATCGTTTTACATTATGAAGCTATCCAAAAAGATTTATTATTGGATGCGGTACGTAAAATTTATCCATTCTTAAAAGGCGAACTCTTCCTTCATTTCACTGAAGAAGAATTGGATACACAAATTAAAGCCATTATTGATGAATTCGCGCGTCAAGAAGTTATCCAAGCTAATGATAATTTCTTGTCTATCCACCGCTCTAAAGTTCGTATTTTACAACTTTGGTCTGCGGGTATGCGTGAAATCTTACAACGCTACTATATTACAGTAAGCATTTTACGTAGAGATCCTGAAATTGCCCGTGGTTTACTAGAAAAAGAAAGCCAATTGGTGGCTCAGCGTCTTTCAGTATTACATGGTATTAATGCGCCAGAATTCTTTGATAAAGCGGTATTCTCTGCCTTCATTGCTCACTTGAAAGAAGAAGGTTACTTCGATGATGACAAAGAAAAATTACACGAGCTAGCAACAATCTTAGAGCATTTGATTTCTAGCGAGATTTGCTTAACGATCAACGGTGCTGCAGATAAAGCAGATGAAGTTGAGATTGAAGTAGAAGAAGAGGATAAATCAAATAAAGATGAATAATCTTTA
>CAJLFU010000070.1 GCA_905205995.1 uncultured Haemophilus sp.
AATCTCACTTTGATACAAAAACTGCGGTCAAATTGACCGCAGTTTTTCTTTTAAGAAGAAAGCATTACATTTTCGGGTTTTCCATTGTTTTTGCTTTTTTCTTCATGTCTTTTACTTTCATTTCTTTTGCTTTCACTTCTTTTGACTTCATATTATCCATTTTCATATCCTGAGATTTCATCATGCTATCAGACTTCATACTATCTGATGCCATTTTACGGTATTATGTAGCAGTTGCACAAAGTCCGAAAATTGACTAATTTACCGCATAAATTTTCCATTTTTTCAAACTCAAGGTGTAGCTATTCCTCCCAACCTTCATGCAGGTAATCCAAAGTATGAGTCGCCAAGGTAACTGTTGGGATAATGCCCTAATGGAGCGTTGGTTCCGCAGCTTTAAATATGAATGGATGCAAGAGGGCGACTATCTAACCTTAGGGCAAGCGATGGACGATGTAAGAGCTTATGTGATGTATTACAATTTTGTTAGCCCACATCGTTACAATCAAGGTTTGCCGCCTGTTTTAACAGAAACAACCTATCGGGGACTGTTGAATTAGCTGATTACTACATTAATTAGTAAAAGATAAAAGGGCGAAGATTATTAGAATCTTTGCCCTTAATGTTATCTGCATTTTTACAAAAAATAATATTTTCAATTTTTTGAAAAAAAAGTGTAAGAAAAAAGGCTTATCTCCGACTAATAGAATAACAAGGAAGCATTTCCTACCATAATGAACTAAATAATTTCATAAAATAGCTAATCAATCAGAGGAAAAAAATGAAAGATTGCAAGATGCAAGGTATTAGCAGCGGCGTGAGTTTATTGATTTTACGCTTTTTTCTTGCGTGGGAGTTTTTAGAGGCAGGGTTAGAAAAATGGAATGGTCAAAATTGGTTTACAGAAATACAAGATCGTTTTCCTTTTCCATTTAATCTTATTCCAGCCGATATTAATTGGCACATTGCAATGGGATCTGAATTAATTTTCCCATTCTTGCTGATATTTGGGGTGCTAACACGTTTTAGTGCATTAAGTTTAACGATTTTAATCTCTGTCGCGTGGTATAGCATTCACGCCGATTCAGGTTATAACGTTTGTGATAATGGTTATAAATTACCCTTAATTTATGTGGTAACTTTATTAATCTTAATTACGCAGGGAGCAGGGAAACTCTCTTTAGACACGCTTATTAAGAAGGTTTATCCAACTAAAAGCTGGTTGAAATTCCTCTAACTATATATTCAATATCAAATTCTAGGAGATTTAAATGAAAAAATTATCCACTTTAGCCGCATTAGCAGGAGCATTAACGATGACAGTAGCTACTGTTGCACACGCTGAGCCAAAATCAAGCAGTACTGATAAAGCTGCAACACCTTGTGTGGGTGATAAATGTGTGAAAACAAAAGCTGCAGAAGGTAAATGCGGAGAAGGCAAATGTGGTGCAAACGAAACGAAAGCCGCAGAAGGTAAATGTGGTGAAGGTAAATGCGGCTCTAAATAATCGTATTTAAATCTAGATGCCATACATAGCACTGGTGTAAATTTACACCAGTGTTGTATTAAAAGGAGTAAATAATTATGTTACAAGGTGCAGGATTAGGGTATCGTCGAGATTTAGCGGATGATTTTTTGAATTTATCATCAAATAATGCGATTCAGTTTATGGAAGTTGCTCCAGAAAATTGGGTAAAAATGGGAGGAGCTGCTCGTTATAAATTTGATCAAGCCGCTGAAAGATATCCACTTGCGGTACACGGACTATCACTTTCATTAGGCGGGCAAGCACCACTTGATCGCGAGTTATTAAAAAATACTAAAGCATTAATGACTCAATATAATTCGACATTTTTTTCTGAACATTTGAGTTATTGTGAATGTGAAGGGCATTTATATGATTTATTACCTATGCCATTTACTGAAGAAGCTGTAAAACACGTCGCACAGAGAATCCGCTATGTGCAAGATTTTTTAGGATTACAAATTTCATTAGAAAACACCTCTTATTATTTACACTCTCCCACCAGCACAATGAATGAAGTAGAATTTTTAAATGCTATTGCACAAGAAGCGGATTGTGGTATTCATTTAGATGTGAATAATATTTATGTAAATGGCGTCAATCACGGTTTACTCGATCCTTATGTTTTTTTAGATCAAGTAGATGTGAAACGTGTCAATTACATTCATATTGCCGGACACGACGAAGAACATTCTGCAGCACAAGTTGTGGAGAATTTAGAAGGAGAATCATTTAATAAAATAAAAGGGGCATATCGCTATTTACCAGAGTTATTAATTGATACGCACGGTGAGGCAGTAAAAGGTACTGTGTGGGATTTATTAGAATATGCCTATCAACGACTACCTGCCATTCCGCCAACATTATTAGAGCGTGATTTCAATTTCCCTCCATTTGCAGAACTTTATGCTGAAGTTGAACATATTGCACAACTACAGCAAAAATATGCTCAAAAAGAGGTAATATCCTATGCAGCCTAAACCTTCGCTTATTGAAACACAAAAAGCACTTGCTACAGCAGTTCGATTGGCTAATGCTCAACCTATAAATGGTTATGCTCCGAATCGCCTTGCTGTTTATGCTCGCTTAGTTCGAAATAACATCTTTAGTTTTATTGACCGTTGTTTTGTTGAAGCACCTAAACACGTTTCTGCTGAGAGTTGGTCTCAGACAAAAGAAACGTTTGTATTAACAGGAAAATCACATTCGCCTTATTTTCAAGATATTGCTGGAGAATTTCTCTTATTTTGTCAAGAAAAAGAGAGTTTTGATACCAATATACTGGCATTGATGGATTTTGAAAATACACAATTACTTGCAGAAGTTTCTTTAGCAAAAGTACCTAAAAAATTTGAGTGGAATAAGCATAGCGTAATGCAGTTATCTGATGCCGCTTATTTAAAACGCTATGAAGTCGATTTTTTATCAAGCGATTTTAAACAATTTGATGAAAACCCTATACAAGCTGTTATATGGCGGGATAGCGATTTTAATATTCTGCAACAACGCTTATCTGAACTTGACTTTTGGCTATTAAGTTATATACAAGAACAACCTTCGTCTTTAGAAGAGGTATTATCTGCCTTAAATACTGTAGTTGAAGATAGCACCCCCTTAATTCCATTATTGGAAAACACCTGGGTGAATTGGATTAATGCTGAAGTGCTTTATCCCAAAGTATGAGTCGCCGAGGTAACTGTTGGGATAATGCCCCAATGGAGCGTTGGTTTCGCAGCTTTAAATATGAATGGATACAAGAGGGCGACTATATAACCTTGGGGCAAGCGATGGACGATGTGAGAGTTTATGTGATGTATTACAATTTTGTTCGCCTACATCGTTACAATCAAGGTTTGCCACCTGTTTTAACAAAAACAACCTATCGGGAACTGTTGAATTAGCTGATCACTACATCCCTATTGAGTTAAAATTTCAATGGGAATTTTAAGGTTTTTAATCGGTTAAACCTTTGTGCAACTGCTACATAATACCGCCATTTTATCATTTTGCATCGGCATCGACTCTTTGGTCATAGGCATGGGAGCTTTTGTCATTGACATCTCATTGGATTTCATATCTATCGCATAAAGACTGGTTGCGAAGAAAAGTGCAGCAATAGCAGTAAAGGTTGTTTTTGCAGTAATATTTTTCATTTTGAATCATCCTTAAATTTGTGAATAATTAACGTGATCTAGAAAGGTCTTTTCCTTTCATTATCATTAGACGAATGAGAACCTATTTCTTACACATTTTCCAAGGAAAAAATATGGAAACCGGAATTTCCGATAAAGAACTGATACAAATTAGAGAGCAAATGCTGAAGTTTGCCACATTACAGGTGAGTAATCCTGTATTAGCTGAAGATTTGGTTCAAGAAAGTTTTTTGAGTGCATTTAACAATCTCGAGCACTTTAAGCGACAAGCCGCATTTAAAACGTGGGTCTTTGCTATCTTAAAAAATAAAATCATCGATTTTCTTCGTCAGAAAGGCAAATTTGTACTGGAAACCGAAATCGAAGATGAAGAACAAACGAATTATTTCTTTGATGAAGGAGGGCACTGGAAAGCTGAACATTCCTCGCTTGATCTTGAACAGAGCGAAAGTGCGGTCTATTCCGAAGAGTTTTGGCTGATTTTTGAAACTTGTTTAACTTGCCTGCCCGCCAAACAAGCCAAGATTTTTATGATGAGAGAGTTTTTGGAATTATCTTCTGAAGAAATTTGCCAAGAAAATCAACTAAGCATAAGTAACTTGCACACTACACTCTATCGTGCCCGCTTACAACTTCAAAACTGCTTATCTCATAAACTTTAAGGAGTGACTTTATGAAATGTCGCCAAGCGACTCGCCTTATTTCTGATGCCCAAGAACGACAATTAATGATCAAAGAAAAAATTGGGCTCAATCTGCATCTTTCCATGTGTACACATTGTCGTAAATTTCAACGAAACTGCAATACATTGAGAAAGTTAATGAAGGATTTCAAAGGATAAAAAAGCGGAAGATAACTTCCACTTATTATTCTATTACTTCGCAATTAACGCTGTTGCACGTGAAATCACTTCTTTGACTTCATCATCCGTCAATTTCCCTTCTTTCACAAATTGCACTTTGCCGGTTTTATCAAGCAAAATAATCACGCTGTCTTTTTCTCGCAATCCCCATGCGTTTTTTACCGCACTTTTATCATCTAAAATCACTTGGCTGTGGGCATTTTCTTTTTTACCTTTTTCTGCACTACTTTTTACAAACATGCCTGTGCCCACGACGGCATCATCAGCATTAATAATCGTCGTAGTTTGATATTTAGCTTGGTTAAAATGAGCGGCTTTAATAGCTTCGATCATCGCTTGATTTTTCTCTTTAGCTGCACTTCTGCCTGCAATATGCTGAATCACACGGACTTTACCAGGTAATGCCGTTGAGCTCCATGATTTATAAGCCACATCATTGCCATTTAAAGTAATTTCACCCTTATCTGAAACCGTTACATTAGCTAAAAATTGGTTAGGTTGGATATTGTGAGCGAATGCATTAACTGAGATTAAACTCCCCATCACTGCACTCAAAAGCATAATTTTTTTCATAAATACCTCATAAATTCCGTGAAATTGCCCATTTTTGGCGAATAGTCACTTTTTTGTTATACTCCGTGCGCATTATACTTTGCTTAAATCAGATAAAGAAGGAAAAAGAAATGGATCAAATGCCAGCTTGCCCAAAATGTAAAGGCGAATATGTTTATCATGATTCTGTGAATTTTGTTTGCCCTGATTGTGGCAATGAGTGGAATGGTAACGAAACAGTTGAAGCCGATGAAGATCAACTGATTGTTAAAGATAGCAACGGTAACTTGTTAGCTGATGGTGATGATGTGCTTTTAATTAAAGATTTAAAATTAAAAGGTTCATCTGAAGTGTTGAAGAAAGGCACGAAATTCAAAAACATCCGCCTAGTAAACGGTGATCACAATGTCGATTGTGGCAAAATTATGTTGAAATCAGAGTTCTTGAAAAAAGCCTAAGAATTCCCGATAAAAAGAGCGGTCGATTTTAAAATTGTTTTAAATCGACCGCTCTTTTTTTATTTTGTTATACCTTCGCTGGTTTCACTATTTCACTTGGATAACAACCAAGCACTTTCAGATAATTACTGAACTGCTTAAGCTCTTCCAAGGCAATTTGGGTATCAGGATGATGAATATTTCCTTCAATCTCCAAATAGAACATTTCTTCCCAAGGTTTTCCATAAATAGGACGAGATTCAAGCTTGGTCATATTAATACCGTGCTTTTTAAACACAAGTAAAGCATCCACTAGAGAACCCGCTTGTTGCGATGTTGTCATCAATAATAAAGTTTTTGTATGAATTTGGGGTGAAACTTCACGTGCTTGTTTTGCTACGACAATGAAACGAGTAATGTTGTTTTCTTGGTTAGCAATATTATGTTTTAACACATGTAAGCCGTAAAGCTTGCCGCCATCTTCATTGCCCAGTGCCGCAATATTAGGTTTATTCAAGCTTGATACAAGCTGCATTGCATGAGAGCTACTTTCGCAGTACTCGATATGTACACGCTCAAGACTTTGAATAAATTGACTACACTGCTGGATCACCTGTGGATGGCTATAAAGTGTATCAATTTTACTTAAATCATCTTGCTCATTCACTAAAACACAGTGCTTGATAGGATAAGCCAACTCGCCTACCAAAGATAAGGTGGTATGTTGAAGCAAATCATAAACTTCATTAATTGCACCTGACGTAGTATTTTCTAAAGGAAGTACGCCATAATCAGCTTCCCCACTTTCAACCTTTTCAAAAATTTGAGCAAAGGAATCGCAACTGATTTCAGCAAATTGTTGATGATAGCGAGCTGCATAATTACGCGCAGCCAAATTAGAGTAAGAACCTCGCTTGCCTAAGAAAGCAATATGTAACGTTTCTTCTCGCTGCTCATTGAGTTTTTTCTGCAAATACACTTGCTGTGTTAGCACAGAATCTTCAATGATCTTTTGGAAGACTGCAGTAATATATTGTGGTTCAAGCTGATAATTTTGACTTTCAGAAAATTGAATAAGCTCTTGTAAGAGCTGTTGTTCACGCTCCAAATCGCGCAACGCTTTTTGCGTAACTTCCTTACTTCTTACCACATCATACGCCAAGCGATGGCGCTCTGAAAGTAGCTTTAACAAGCTGCGATCAATTTGCGTAATTTGCTGACGAATTTCTGATAACTCTAACGCCATTTCATTCCTTATTTAAAGATTACTTCATTATGAGGGATGTATTTCTCCGCATTAATAGGTGAATTTTTCTCAAAAAATTCTTTTAAAACATCCGCATCAATAA
>CAJLFU010000071.1 GCA_905205995.1 uncultured Haemophilus sp.
GAATCAAACGAAATTGATTTTCAGGCACGCGTTAGGAAACGCGCGCTATCGTGGGGTCCAGGTTTTGGGGTGCAGATCAAAGTGCGGTCAATCTTAAGTGAATTTTATATTAATTTTGATATTCCATAATTCACTAAAAATCCACCAACCACTAGCCATAAATAAATTAGTATTCCTAAAATCAGAGGTTTTAATCCTGCTTTCTTGATTGCGCTTGCTTGTGTAGTTAAGCCGAGCGCAGCCATCGCTGAAATTAATAAGAAAGAATCGATTTCAACGAATAATTTCACAAGTTCTTTTGGTAATAAATCAAAAGAATTAAAAATCGCAACGCCAATAAAAAGTACAGCAAACCAAGGAATTGTAATTTTGTGTGAGGTATTTTCTGATACCCCATCACTACGTGCTAATAACCAAGAAAGCATTAATAAAAATGGTGCGAGCATCATCACTCGGATCATTTTGGAAATGACGGCAGTATTCGCCACGATAGGATCAATATTTTCCCCAATCGCATACACTTGAGCCACTTCGTGTACACTAGAACCAACATAAATACCGAATTGATGGGCGTTAATTAAATCTTGTGACCACGTGTAGAACAAGGGGTAAGTAAAAATAGCAAGCGTCCCGAAAATGACCACTACGGCAATCGCCACTGAAACTTTATGAGATTCTGCTTTGGTAACAGGCTCTGCCGCCATAACCGCTGCCGCACCACAAATACTACATCCTGCTCCAGTGAGATAAACCAATTGTTTATCCATTTTTAGATAACGAATGCCTAAAAGTGCGGTAAAAAAGAAGGTTGAAATTAGCATAATCGCATCAGTGACAACAGCATTTAATCCTACATCGGCAATATCGCCAAAAGTGAGGCGGAAACCATACAGCACAATGCCAGTGCGAAGAAGCGTGCCTTTCGCAAATAACACGCCTTTTTCCACTTGTGTTGAAAATTGCGGATAAATGGTATTGCCGATTGCCATTCCCAGCAAGATGGCAATAATTAAAGCACTGATATGATAATGATGGGAAAAATCAGTGTTTCCTAAATAGTTAGCAAGTATAGCGATAATCGCAATAAATATAAGTCCGAAATAAAAGGGACGAGTGTTCATTTTTCCTTTCCTTAGTGAGTCAAGCGGTTTCATCTAAAATTTTGCCAAAATAGCTTTCGACTAAGCGACGAGTAACATCAGTTTGTGGATTAAATGAAAAACCTGAAGCGTGGGTGCAATAAGTTAAGCCATTTTCAGTTAAAAATGTTGGAATACTTGGCGCAGCCTGTAATTCTACACTTTAGCTTATGCAGAGCAGAAAATATAAAAATCTCAGATTTAGACGTAACATAACAAATGCATTGTAATAAATTATGTGCCAAATTGTAAGGCATATTAGTAAAAATGGCTAGGATATTGAATGTTTAATAGGGTTCAAAAGGAAATCAATCAAATTATTAATCGTGGTTTTGACCGCACTTTGATCTGCCCCCCAAAAGTTGGACAGGTTAGTTAACTTAAATATTGAGCTCGGTATTGCACTGGGCTCAATCCTTTTAAACCAAGTTTAATTCGTTTTTGGTTGTAATACACTAAATATTCTTCAATTTCAGCCTGTAATTCAGCAATTGAATGATAAGTCCGAGAGTAAAAGCACTCTGATTTTAGTATCGCAAAAAAACTTTCAATCACCGCATTATCGTAGCAATTTCCTCGGCAACTCATACTTTGCACCGCTTTACCCTCCAACATCTTTACCCATTCCGCCGTGCCATACAATACACCTTGGTCGCTGTGAATAATCGGGCATTCTGTCGGTTTAAGAATTGTAGCGTGCAACTTGTTGCACGAAATCGTGAATGCCCGAAAGGGTTAAATAACGTTCCGTGCGTGATTCGGTCGTGCATCAAGATGCACGCTACGAGGGGTAAATAATCCTCCTATATGTTGAATTTTGGTTGTCAGCCTTGTTCATTATATAGCGAGGATTTTTTTCTGTTCATCGCTTAAGCTATTTGTCTCCATACGCATAGCGTATGGTTTTTATAGCCTGACTTTGCCTGGCTATAATCAAAGGCCGTCTGAAAATTCAGACGGCTTTTATATAACGAAGTGCGGTTAAATTTTTAGGTGTTTTTTGTGAATTATCCTAAGAACTCAACCACTTGTTTTTAAAACTTCACTGTTTCACCATCTTCTGGAATTGCTACATTTTCAAGCTTATTTGCTTGGACAAATTGGCGTAAATCCTTACGGTAAACAGACATATGATTTACTGCATCCATGTGCACCGTGATAAGTTTTGTATTTGGTAGCATGTTACGAGCATGAGCAACATCTTGTAACCCCATAATAATGCCATCATTCGGAAAAGCTAAGGTACGCGCATCACCTGTGTTCATAATCATTACATCAGGTTTATAACGATTAATGGCTTTGTTTACTTCGGCAGTCCAAACTGTGTCACCAACCAAATAAACCGTTGGATGGTCTTTCGCTTGGAATGTTACGCCCATCGCCTCATCTAAAATCTCGGCTAATTGTGGTACAGCGTACATTTCCGTTGTGCCGTGAGAACCGCCGGTTTTATTTAAAATAATACCTTCGAACTCCACCGGTTTTTCTAGCGATAAACTGGTTATGTTAGTAAAACCTTGCGCTTTGAGTAAGTCGCCATCCCGTTCATGTTGCACAAAAATTTTGATGGATTTAGGTAAAATTTTTTGTGCAACCTCATCCCAATGATCTTCATGTGTATGAGTCAAAATAATGGCATCAACATCTTTGAAAGTATCTTCTGCTTTCATCGGTAATTCCACAAGTGGATTACGCAAATGGCTATTTAATGTTCCTTCAAAGCCTGCATAACGTCCTTTTTCAGCAAGCATCGGATCAATTAAAAAAGTTTTCCCTGCGTAGTTCAGACGACCAGTAGCATTGCGGATATGTTGGTAGCTATCAGTGTTTTTAGAGGCAAGATCTACAGCGAAAGTATTTGCGCTAATAGCCAATGCTGTAGTGCTAATTAAGGTTTTTAAGTTCATTGTTTTTCCTTTTCTGTACGTTATTGAATGAATAAACATATTATAGTGAGAACAAAATTGCGCAAAAATAGATAAAAAATCAATAAACATAATAATCGGGTCATTTCTATGTTATGCTCATATCAAAGTAGGAGAAATAAAATGAATAAACCCACAGTTGCTTTGATTGTGTATGAACAAATGATGCCCATTCATTTTGCGATGGCATATTCCGTTTTTTCTATGTCGGATTTAAACGGCAAGCCGTTATTTGAGTGTAAAATCGTTAGCGATTCGGACAACCTGACAAACTCGCTATTTCACATACATTTAGATGGAGGTTTAGAGTGGTTGGAGAATGCCGATATTGTTGTGATGACTGGATGGCATGATACTCAAGTGATGCCGAGTGAGGCTTTATTAACAGCATTACGGCAAGCGTATCAACGTGGTGCAACAGTAGTGGGGTTATGTTATGGCGCCTATGTGTTAGCGTGCAGTGGCCTACTTAACGGCAAAAAAGCAACCACACATTGGTTGGGAGATAGTGATTTTACTAGTCGCTTTCCGCAGGTGAAATGGGATTTAAATCCTATTTATTTGGAACAAGATCGACTGATTACCTCAGCAGGAACGGCAGCTTCCATGGATTGTTGCCTTTCTATTGTCCGTAAATTATATGGTGTGAAAATTGCCAATCATATTGCCCGAATACTGGTTATCCCCCCTCATCGTGAAGGCGGACAAGCACAATTTATCGAACGACCTATTTCTCGTTCCACACCTAATCATAATATCAATGCGTTGCTTGCTTATTTAAATGAAAATCTGACCGCACTTCATTCGACTGATAGCCTTGCCGAACGTTTGTCAATGAGCCGTAGCACTTTCACCCGACATTTTCGCAAAGCAACTGGAATGTCATTAAATCAATGGTTAATTGAAGCAAGGCTACAGCGAGCAAGAGAGCTTTTGGAAAGCACAGATTTATCTATTACTGACATTGCAGAACAAAGTGGATTTCATAGCGATACCGCCTTGCGTCAGCACTTCTTGAAAAAACATAAGATTTCACCGAATCGCTGGCGTAAGCAGTTTCAAATTGAGGATGTTTAGATCTTTTTATTTTAAAGTGCGGTCAGATTTTTAGATGTTTTTGCAAATCTCCATCAAAATTTGACCGCTTGTGTGCTCTAAACCCAGTCTATTCCTCTTCCCTCGCTCCGTTAGGAAATTTGATTAGATAAAAATAAAAAAGGTGAACCAAAATGCTCACCTTCTAAACTCATATTGTATAATTATCCGAATACTTTTTCCAAATGTGCTTGGTAGTCTGCTAAGTATTGTTCTACTTGTGGATTTTTAATTACATCGTTACATAAAAATGTCGGCAGACGGGTCAAGCCGATGAATTCGTTGAGTTTGTGGAAAGGCATGTACACAGCATCCACGCCTTTGCCTTCGAAGAAGTCGCCTTCACGGGTGAACGCTTCAACAGGCGCATTCCACGTAAGCGAAAGCATGTGTTTTTTGCCTTGCAACAAGCCACCTGTGCCGTAGCCTTCAGTCGGATTGACACGATGGCGACCATCACTGTGGTAAAGCTTGCCGTGTCCAGCGGTTAATACTTCGTCTATATATTTTTTCACTGTCCAAGGTTCGTGCATCCACCAACCTGGCATTTGCCAAATCACCGCATCCATCCACAAGAATTTTTCAATTTCTGCTTCAACATCATAGCCCGCATCAATCACGGTTTCTTGTACATTGTGTCCAAGTGCGGTCAAAACTTCTTTCGCTTTTTTGTGAAGTGTATGGTTTAACTCACCGTGTGAATGTCCGAAATCTTTACCACCGTCTAGTAATAAAATATTCATCTTTGCTCCTAAAATAAATAATTCAAAAAGGGATTTTATTATGCTGTTTTACTTTATACTTAAAAAGTGCAAAAATAAAAAAACTCTTTTGCGTTAAACAGAATAATAAAATGAAAACAACTTCTGAAGAATTAACGGTATTTGTACAAGTAGTCGAAAATGGCAGTTTTAGCCGTGCAGCCAAGCAGCTAGCGATGGCAAATTCTGCGGTAAGCCGTGTAGTGAAAAGACTAGAAGAAAAATTAGGCGTAAACCTAATCAACCGCACTACTAGACAACTTATGCTAACAGAAGAAGGCTTACAATATTTTCGTCGCGTACAGAAAGTTCTACAAGAAATGGCTGCGGCAGAAGCTGAAATGTTAGCAGTGCACGAAGTTCCACAAGGCGTACTACAAGTAGATTCTGCTATGCCGATGGTATTACATCTGCTAGTACCACTGGCAGCAAAATTCAACGAACGCTATCCACATATTCAACTTTCGCTCGTGTCTTCCGAAGGCTATATCAATCTAATTGAACGCAAGGTCGATATTGCCTTACGAGCTGGAGAATTAGATGATTCGGGGTTACGTGCCCGTCATTTGTTTGATAGCCACTTCCGCGTAGTCGCCAGTCCAGAATACTTGGCAAAACACGGCACACCACAATCAACTGAAGATCTTACCAACCATCAATGTTTAGGCTTCACTGAACCTAGTTCTCTGAATACATGGGCTGTTTTAGATGCTCAAGGAAATCCCTATAAAATCTCACCGCACTTTACCGCCAGCAGCGGTGAAATCTTACGGTCATTATGCCTTTCAGGTTGTGGTATCGCTTGCTTATCAGATTTTTTGGTAGACAATGATATCGCTGAAGGAAAATTAATTCCCCTACTGACTGAACAAACCTCCAATAAAGCGCTCCCCTTCAATGCTGTTTATTACAGCGATAAAGCCGTCAATCTTCGCCTACGCGTATTTTTGGATTTTTTGGTGGAGGAACTGGGAAAAATATAAGCAAAATGAACGTAAAATAGGACACTAAGTGTCTTATTTTCCATCATCAACCAAACAAGCCTTTTCAATCAGTTCCCTTATCTAGCGATACTCAGGATCTTTATGAGTTCGTTCAAACATTGATTAAAAATTATAATGATATCATCAAGTTTGCGTTCAATGCTTTCTCCAAATATTTTATAGATAAAAACCCCCAAGGTATCGCCTTGAGGGTATCTAAATTATGATAGAGCATATAAAACTAATTGGTCAAATATGATTTCATTAAAATAATATTAACCAATCAAATTTTCTTGCTACTACTCTTACTACAATAAGAAATCAAAT
>CAJLFU010000072.1 GCA_905205995.1 uncultured Haemophilus sp.
CAATAATGAAAAGTGCACCATATTGATCACAAATTTCACGAATGCCTTGTAAAAAACCTTCTTTTGGTGGAACACAGTTCATATTACCTGCAACTGGTTCGATAATTACACAAGCGATATCGTTAGGAAATTCTTCAAATAACTTTTTAACAGAATCAAGATTGTTATATTCCGCAGTTAAAGTGTGTTTTGCAAAATCTTCAGGCACACCAGGTGAGCTTGGTTGACCAAGTGTTAATGCCCCCGAGCCTGCTTTTACTAAAAGTGAATCAGAATGGCCATGGTAACAACCTTCAAATTTTAAGATTTTGCTTCTATTTGTATACCCACGAGCAAGACGAATTGCTGTCATGGTTGCTTCAGTACCTGAACTCACCATACGAACCATTTCAATAGATGGCACAATTTCACAGACCAATTCTGCTAAATCAATTTCAGACGGTGTTGGCGCACCAAAGCTTAAACCATTCTCCGCTGCTTTTAGTACAGCATCTAAAATAGCAGGGTGGTTGTGACCTAAAATCATTGGCCCCCAAGATCCTACATAATCGATATATTGTTTGCCTTCGGTATCGTAAATGTAAGCGCCTTTGGCTTTTTGAATAAATACTGGTGTGCCACCTACGCCTTTAAAGGCACGAACAGGGGAGTTTACGCCACCAGGAATAACTTCTTGTGCACGAGAGAAAAGTGCGGTTGATTTTGTCATGATTTTTAATCCTTATATTAAAAGTGGCCATATTGTACTAAAAAACTGAATTTGAGAAAAATCTTTGTGTGCTGATTTTTCTTTATGTTATCCTTTGCAAAAAAATTTTAGGATAAAAACTATGCTAAGTCTTATTGTAACTTTCTTAGGGGCATTTTTAACCTTGATTGTGATGCGACCAATTGCGAATAAAATTGGCTTGGTGGATAAACCAAATTATCGTAAGCGTCACCAAGGTGCGATTCCACTGATTGGCGGCGTTTCTCTTTTTATGGGAAACCTTTGCTATTATTTAATGGAGTGGGATCAACTTCGTTTACCTTATCTTTATATATTCAGTATTTTTATTCTACTCGCAATCGGTATCTTAGATGACCGCTTTGATATTAGCCCTTTCTTGCGTGCAGGGATTCAAGCGGTGCTTGCGATTTTAATGATCGATTTGGGTAATGTTTATTTAGATCATTTAGGCCAAATTTTAGGTCCGTTCCAATTAACGCTTGGTTCTATCGGATTGATTATTACCGTATTTGCCACAATCGCGATTATTAATGCCTTTAATATGATTGATGGTATTGACGGATTGTTAGGTGGATTATCTATTGTTTCATTTGCTGCTATTGGTATCTTGATGTTCCGTGATGGACAAATGGATATGGCATATTGGAGTTTTGGTTTAATTGTCGCGATTCTGCCTTATTTATTATTAAACTTAGGGATTCCGTTCGGACCAAAATATAAAGTGTTCATGGGCGATGCTGGAAGTACTTTAATCGGCTTTACTATTATTTGGATTCTACTTTTAAGTACACAAGGAAAAGGACATCCGATGAATCCAGTGACCGCACTTTGGATTATTGCAGTGCCTTTAATTGATATGGTGGCTATTATTTATCGCCGTTTACGCAAAGGGAAAAGTCCATTCCGTCCGGATCGCTTACACGTACATCACTTAATGGTTCGTGCAGGATTAACCTCTCGCCAAGCCTTTTTATTAATTACTTTCTTTGCGGCCATTTGTGCCACAATCGGGATCTTAGGCGAAGTCTTCTATATTAATGAATGGGCAATGTTTATTGCGTTTATTGTATTATTCTTCCTTTATGCTTATTCAATTACAAAAGCATGGAAAATCACCCGTTGGGTACGAAGAATGAAACGTCGCGCACGTCGTAATAAGCAATAGATTAAATAAAGAGGATAGCAATTTGCTATCCTTTTTTACGTTTTAGCACTAAAAATAAACGAATACATAATAAATTCTATACAAATTGAACAAAAATTTATCTTTTGATATTTTTTTTCAAAAAAGTGCTAGACAAGATATTTGGAAATCATTAATATACGCCCCTGCAACGACGCAGCAACGCGTTCGTAGCTCAGTTGGATAGAGCGTTGGCCTCCGGAGCCAAAGGTCGCAAGTTCGAATCTTGTCGAGCGCGCCAGAAGTCAATGCGATGAAAAACTAATCAATGGTGGCTATAGCTCAGTTGGTAGAGCCCTGGATTGTGATTCCAGTTGTCGTGGGTTCGAATCCCATTAGCCACCCCATATTCTCTTAATTGAGAAATCTGACGGCGAGTAGCGCAGCTTGGTAGCGCAACTGGTTTGGGACCAGTGGGTCGTAGGTTCAAATCCTATCTCGCCGACCACTTCTTTTATATTTCCCTCGAAATTCCATACAAAAGATGTAACCCTTGAAATGCGCCCTTAGCTCAGCTGGATAGAGCAACGCCCTTCTAAGGCGTGGGTCAAAGGTTCGAATCCTTTAGGGCGTGCCATAACTCATCTCAATTTATTATTGTTTTTCTAATTTGCTTTTTCAGCGAAAGTAATAATTCAACGCATATTTTGTACAAAAATAGCGTCAATTATAGATATCAAAAATAATTGATTTAAAAGATGATTTTAAATTCAGAAAAGAAAATATTTGAATGGCGGTGAGAGGGGGATTCGAACCCCCGATGCACTTTCGCACATACACGCTTTCCAGGCGTGCTCCTTCAACCACTCGGACATCTCACCGTTTTGAAGTGCGTGAAATATAAAGATTTATCTAAGATTAGTCAAGTTTTTTGAGCTAGAACATAAAAAATCCTATTCCTTTTAGCTAAAATATAAACTTATCTCTTTTCTATCGTCGTATTTTTATGCAAATCAAATTACTCTTTTCTAAAAATGTGTTTTTGGCCGTAAAACCATTTAGCGCATTGAAAGAATCTTTCCGTGAAGGTTACGGAAAACAAAAATTGATTAAAGATATTATTGCGGGGCTCACTGTTGGAGTCATTGCGATTCCCCTCTCCATGGCCTTAGCGATCGCCAGCGGTGTTCCACCACAACATGGTCTTTATACGGCTATCGTAGCGGGGATTGTGATTGCATTAACTGGTGGATCGCGTTTCAATATTTCTGGACCAACCGCGGCATTTGTCGTGATTTTATATCCTGTTACCCAACAATTTGGACTCAGTGGTTTGCTCATGGCAACGCTACTTTCGGGGATTATTTTAGTCATCATGGCCTTGTCTCGATTGGGGCGGTTAATTGAGTATATACCTCTTCCCGTTACACTGGGCTTTACCTGCGGGATTGGCATTACAATCGGTACATTACAAATCAAAGATTTCTTAGGTTTAGATATTACCCAAATGCCGCCTCACTATATCGAAAAAGTACAGACCATTTTGACCGCACTTCCGACGATTAGCTGGGCTGATACCGCTGTTGGTGTAGTCACCTTATTTATACTCACACAATGGCACAAACTTCGTTTACCTGTGCCTGGTCATTTACCTGCTGTGATTATTGGTACACTGATGGCATTAGCCTTAGGACAATTTGGTTTCTCAGTTGAAACCATTGGTACGGCGTTCCACTACACTTTAGCGGATGGCACAACGGGAAATGGCATTCCTAATGTCTTGCCTGAATTTGCCTTACCTTGGAAAATTCCAAATGCGCAAGGTGAAATCATTAATTGGAATTTTGATAAAATACAAGATCTCTTACCTGCAGCCTTTTCAATGGCAGTATTAGGGGCTATTGAGTCGCTACTTTGTGCGGTCATTTTAGATAACATGACTGACACTAAACATCGCTCCAATAATGAACTGCTTGCTCAGGGTTTAGGGAATATTGTTTCGCCATTCTTAGGTGGGATTACTGCAACCGCAGCTATTGCGCGCTCAGCCGCTAATGTGAAATCGGGTGCGGTATCACCAATATCTAGTGTTGTTCATGCACTCTTAGTCTTATTCTCACTGTTATTCTTTGCGAATGCCCTGTCTTACTTGCCACTTTCTTCCATGGCCGCATTGTTGTTAATGGTGGCTTGGCATATGGCAAACGTGCCTGAAATTATTCGTTTAGCGCGTCGCTCTACACAAAATGAAATGACTGTGTTGTTCACTTGCCTAATTCTCACGGTGTTATTCGATATGGTGATTGCCATCTCAGTTGGCGTATTATTGGCGAGTCTCTTATTTATCCGCACCATTGCAGAAATGACAAAAGCCATTGAGCAACCTGCACCAGAAGATCTAAATGATGTGTTAGCTTACCGTATCAGTGGTCCACTATTCTTTGCTGCGGCAGATAAACTCTTTGCGGATTTACACGATAAAACCGTACATACGGATCACGAGATTAAACATATTGTGTTGCAATGCGATGCTGTGACCGTGCTCGATACGGGGGGCATTCATGCTCTCACTCACTTTGTACAACATATGTTGCCACATCAACAAATCTACTTGTGCAATATGCAATTCCAACCACTGAGAATGTTAGTGAAATCTAACTCTGTGCCTGAATTGCAAAAAATTAATTATGGTACGGATTTACAAGATGTCTTTAATAAAATTCGTGAGTTTGAACAAGCAAATCCATAAAATAGTGAAAAGCGTGCTAAAATAGGCGCGCTTTTTTATCAATAAAAATAAAGGAATTCAGAATGCGTCCAAATAATCGTGAAAATCATCAATCTCGTCCAATTAAAATCACCCGTAATTACACGAAACATGCTGAAGGCTCAGTATTAGTGGAATTTGGTGATACCAAAGTATTGTGTACGGCGAGTGTTGATGAAAGCGTACCGCGTTTCTTAAAAGGACAAAATCAAGGTTGGGTGACAGCAGAATATGGCATGTTGCCACGCTCTACACACAGCCGCATGCAACGTGAAGCAGCAAAAGGCAAACAAGGTGGACGCACCATGGAAATTCAACGTTTAATCGCACGTTCATTACGTGCAATGGTTGACTTAGAAGCCCTTGGCGAACGTTCTATTACCTTAGACTGCGATGTGATTCAGGCGGATGGCGGTACAAGAACAGCTTCTATCACCGGTGCAGCAGTAGCATTATGTGATGCTATCAATGGTTTAATCGCTAACGGCACATTAAAAACCAATCCAATCAAAGGTCTGGTTGCGGCAATTTCGGTTGGAATTGTTGAAGGTGAAGCCGTGTGTGATTTGGAATATGTGGAAGATTCAGCTGCAGAAACAGATATGAATGTAGTGATGATGGAAGATGGCCGCATGATCGAAGTGCAAGGTACTGCAGAAGGTGAACCATTTAGCCACGAAGAATTACTCACCTTATTAGGCTTAGCAAAACAAGGCTGCGAACAAATCTTCGCTGCACAACGTGAAGCATTAGGTTTATAGGAACAAAAAATGGAAAGCTACAAAATCGAATTTATTAAATTTGCCTTGAGCCGTAACGTGCTTAAATTTGGTGAGTTTGCACTAAAATCAGGTCGGAAAAGTCCTTATTTTTTCAATGCCGGGTTGTTTAGTACTGGCGCAGATCTTGCTCGCTTAGGTGAATACTACGCGAAAGCAATTCAATCAAGTGCGGTCGATTTTGATGTCATTTTTGGTCCAGCCTACAAAGGCATTCCGATTGCGACGAGCGTTTCCATTGCACTATTCAATCAGTTTAATCGTGATACACCTGTTTGCTTTAATCGCAAAGAAGCGAAAGATCACGGTGAAGGCGGTAATTTAATCGGCAGCCCATTAACCGGCAATGTGTTGTTAGTCGATGATGTCATCACCGCTGGCACGGCTATTCGTGAATCCATGGCGCTTCTTGAAGCCAATCATGCCAAATTAGCCACCGTATTTATTGCATTAAATCGTCAGGAAAAAGGCAAAGGCGAACTTTCCGCTATTCAAGAAGTGGAACGCGACTACCAGTGCCAAGTGCTTTCCATTATTGATTTTGATGATTTAATGCAATTCATTGAAAAAGAACCTGATTATCAGCAATATTTACCAGCAATGCGGGCTTATCGTAAAAGTTATGGTGTGTAATTCATCACTTGAAAAATAAGAATACAGCCATATTAATGTAGGGGCAGACATTTGCGTCTGCCCATTATTGTC
>CAJLFU010000073.1 GCA_905205995.1 uncultured Haemophilus sp.
GCCCACACAGATTGTCTGATATATTGTTAAAGAGCAAAAAAGAACGACGCACTGGTTTTATTAAAGCTTCACAACAGCGCGTCGTTGTGTGGGGCGTATTATAGGCATTTCAGACTCCTTTGCAAGATCTTTTTGTAAAAAAATGTAAATTTTTTCTTAGTTGAAGATCTTTTCGCCTATTCGCACAAAAAATAGATCATTTTTGTTACTTAATTAATCGTTTTGCTATTCTTGGTAAATCTGCAATGGAATCCAAAACATAATCTGCGAGCCCTTCACCCTCTTCTGTAATAGGTTTACCTGTTCGCACTAAAATATTTGTTCTAACTTTTGCTCCGATGCCCGCTTTCAGATCTTCAATCTTATCACCAACCATAATAGATTGTGCAGGATCGATTTTCAGCGCTTGAATTGCCTCTAATAACATACCTGATTTTGGTTTTCTACATGCGCAGTCTTCTTTATATTCACCTTTCCCTTCCGGATGATGAGGGCAATAGTAGATACCATCTAAATCTACACCACGATCAGCTAATGACCAATCCATCCATTCTGTAAGTTGCAAAAACTGATCCTCTGAAAAATATCCACGTGCGATGCCTGATTGATTGGTCACTAAAACTAAAAGGTATCCCATTTCCTTTAATGCTTTTAATGCATCAATACTGCCTTCTATAAATTGGAAATCATCAATTTTATGGACATAACCATGGTCAATGTTTAAAGTGCCATCACGATCTAAAAAAACAGCTTTCTTCATATATTTTCTCATTTATCTTTTTCTTAAGACAAAATTATCTCTTTTATCCTTAATATAAGCAATAATAAGTCATAACCGATCCGTCTAAAAAAGATCCCATAAGATATTGACACAGCATTCTAGACGTCTAGAATACAAATGAAATTCAAATATTAACTGAGAACAAGGGCTTATATGATTAAGCTAAATAACATTACGAAGATTTTTACACTTCCAGATAAAAAACTGACCGCACTTGATAATGTTTCATTACATGTGCCGAAGGGGCAGATTTGCGGTGTCATTGGCGCCTCTGGCGCAGGCAAAAGTACACTTATCCGTTGTGTAAACTTATTAGAAAGACCGACTCATGGTGCTGTAATCATCGATGATGTAGATCTAACTCAGCTTTCTGACGCTGAATTAGTGAAAACACGCCGCCAAATCGGCATGATTTTCCAACATTTTAATTTGTTGACCTCTCGAACCGTTTTTGAAAACGTAGCATTGCCACTTGAATTAGAAAATAAATCGAAAGCAGAAATTCAAGAAAAAACGACCGCACTTTTAGCGCTTGTAGGATTAAGTGATAAACATAATGTGTATCCTGCCAATCTCTCTGGTGGTCAAAAACAACGTGTAGCAATTGCCCGTGCACTTGCAAGCGATCCTAAAGTCTTACTTTGTGATGAAGCCACCAGCGCATTGGATCCCGCTACAACTCAATCCATTCTAAAATTATTAAAAGAAATCAACCGCACTTTAGGTATCACCATTCTTCTTATCACCCATGAAATGGAAGTGGTTAAACGCATCTGTGATCAAGTTGCAGTGATTGATAAAGGTCGCCTGATTGAACAAGGCACGGTTAGCGAAATTTTCTCTAATCCGAAAACAGAACTGGCTCAAGAATTTATCCGTTCGACTTTCCACATTACGTTGCCGGAAGAATATTTAGAAAATTTATCTGATACGCCAAAACATGCTAAATCATATCCGATCATCAAATTTGAATTTACTGGTCGCTCCGTCGATGCCCCATTACTTTCTCAAGCATCGAAAAAGTTTGGTGTAGAGCTCAGTATTTTAACCTCACAAATTGATTATGCCGGCGGGGTAAAATTTGGCTTTACTATTGCAGAGGTTGAAGGTGATGAAGATGCGATTACGCAAGCCAAAGTTTATTTAATGGAAAATAACGTTCGAGTAGAGGTGCTAGGCTATGTTCAATGATTTATGGGCAACATTTAGCCAACAATTCCCCGATAATTTTGCGAGTTTATTAACGGTATCGACCGTTGAAACGGTTTATATGTCGGTATTATCGACATTAATTGCGGCTTTATTAGGCTTACCATTGGGTTTTTTAACCTTTTTAACTAATAAAGGAGCGATTTTAGAAAACAAAAAACTCAATGCATTTTTAAACGTCATTATTAATATCGGACGTTCAATCCCTTATATTATTTTGTTGCTTGCTTTAATTCCGCTTACCAGTTGGTTACTTCCTGGTGGGAGCATTGGTTCTAATGCTGCAATTGTGTCATTAAGTGCAGCGGCAACACCATTTTTTGCTCGCCTAACAAGTAATGCACTTTTTGAGATCCCAACCGGTTTGACTGAAACAGCAAAAGCCATGGGCGCAACCAATTGGCAAATTATTCGTAAATTCTATTTGCCTGAATCTTTACCAACACTCATTAATGCAATTACACTCACTTTCGTGACATTAATTGGCTATACCGCAATGGCGGGAACACAAGGCGGTGGCGGCTTAGGAAGCCTTGCCATTAACTATGGTGTCTATCGCAACATGCCATCAGTTACTTGGGCAGCAACGATTGTTATCGTGATTATCGTAATGCTCAGTCAAAAATTAGGCGACACGCTCGCAAAACGAGTAGATCACCGTTAATTATTTTCTATACCATTTTATTCACAACAAGGAAAAAACATGAAATTAAAAAACTTATTTGCTATCACCGCTATTGCATCAGCATTAGTATTAACAGGTTGTAAAGAAGAGAAAAAAGCAGATGCAGCGTCAACTGCGCCTGCAGCAACATCAATCAAAGTTGGTGTAATGGCAGGTCCTGAGCACCAAGTAGCCGAAACCGCTGCAAAAGTGGCAAAAGATAAATACAACTTAAATGTTGAATTTGTTTTATTCAATGACTACGCATTACCAAATACTGCTGTATCTAAAGGTGATTTAGATGCTAACGCAATGCAACACAAACCTTACTTAGATGAAGATGTAAAAGCGAAAAACTTAAATAACTTAGTGATCGTTGGTAACACTTTTGTTTACCCGCTTGCTGGTTATTCTAAAACGATCAAAAATGTAAATGATTTAAAAGAAGGCGCTAAAATCGTTGTTCCAAACGATCCTTCAAACCGTGGTCGTGCATTAATTCTTCTTGAAAAACAAGGTTTAATCAAACTTAAAAATGTTAATGACCTTCTTTCAACTGTCGCAGATATCGTTGAAAATCCGAAAAACTTCAAAATCTCTGAAGTAGATACTTCTGTTGCGGCTCGCGCATTAGATGATGTTGATCTTGCTGTTGTAAATAACACTTATGCAGGCCAAGTTGGCTTAAATGCGCAAGATAACGGTGTCTTCGTAGAAGATAAAGATTCTCCATACGTAAACATTATTGTTTCACGTACTGATAACAAAGACAGCAAAGCGATTCAAGATTTCGTCAAAGCATACCAAACTGAAGAAGTTTACCAAGAAGCGAAAAAACACTTTAAAGATGGTGTTGTAAAAGGCTGGTAATCTTAGCTTAAGCAAAATATTTCAAAGCCACCGATTAAGGTGGCTTTTTTTGATGAAAAAAAGTGCGGTCAATTTCATAATATTTTTCCAAACGAAAAACTCATCCAAAACTGACCGCACTTCTTTATTGAGATAATAAAAAACCCGAGCCTAAACTCGGGTTTTCTTTTTATCGATTAGCGATTACTCTGCATCATCTGCCATATTAAGCATTTCTGCCAAGTTAGTTGTTGCATCATCTGCTGTCATCACGAATTCATCAGCAATTGCTGCTTCATCGTCTTCAGACAATTTGATCACTACATCGTCTACAATACGTTTTTTGTGACGGCCTTGGTGATATGCAAAACCAGTACCTGCAGGGATTAAACGACCTACGATTACGTTCTCTTTCAAGCCGCGTAATTCATCACGTTTACCCGCCACCGCTGCTTCAGTAAGCACGCGAGTGGTTTCTTGGAACGATGCTGCAGAAATGAAGGATTCTGTCGCCAACGACGCTTTGGTAATACCAAGTAATTCACGTTCAAATTCAACTGGTGGTTTACCCTCCGCTTCACGTTTACGGTTCACAATTTTCACGCGAGCCACTTCAACTTGTTCCCCTTCGAGGAATTCGCTGTCATAAGCTTTCGTAATGACTGCTTTACGTAACATTTGACGTACGATAACTTCAATGTGCTTATCGTTAATTTTTACCCCTTGTAAGCGGTAAACTTCTTGCACTTCATTCACGATATATTCAGTTACAGCTCGAACACCGCGTAAACGTAAGATATCGTGAGGTGTCTCTGCACCATCAGAAATTACGTCTCCACGTTCTACCATCTCACCTTCAAATACGTTGAGCTGACGCCATTTTGGAATCATTTCTTCGTAGATTTCACCTTCAGCTGGGGTGATTAGCAAGCGACGTTTACCTTTGGTTTCTTTACCGAAGGAAACGATACCTGAAATTTCTGCCAAGATAGCTGGCTCTTTCGGTTTACGAGCTTCGAATAAATCAGCAACGCGTGGAAGACCACCGGTAATATCTTTAGTACCTACAGATTCTTGTGGAATACGTGCAAGTGGTTCACCCACTTTCACTTCCGCACCGTCATCCAAACTTACGATTGCTTTACCTGGTAAGAAGTATTGTGCAATAACGTCAGTTTCAGGTAAGAAGATATCGTTACCTTTTGCATCAACTAATTTGATGGTTGGACGTAAATCTTTACCTGCAGTTGCACGTTCACCCACGTCTTGTACCACGATAGAAGAAAGACCGGTTAATTCATCAGTTTGACGAGTTACAGTTAAACCGTCCACGATATCGATGAATTTCACAAAACCTGATACTTCAGATACAACTGGCATGGTATGTGGATCCCAGTTTGCTACTGTTTCACCCGCTGATACTTCTTGACCGTCTGCTTTATTCAATACTGTACCGTAAGGCACTTTATAGTGTTCTTTCGTACGACCAAATTCATCTGTAACGGTTAATTCAGTATTACGAGAAGTTAACACTAATTTACCTTCATCATTAACAACGAATTTCGCGTTAGCAAGGTGTAAAGTACCGTTGTTTTTGATTTGTACGCTAGATTCTTTCGCTGCTGCAGAAGCTGCACCACCGATGTGGAACGTACGCATGGTTAACTGTGTACCTGGCTCACCGATAGATTGAGCAGCGATAACACCAACTGCTTCACCTTGGTTGATGAGGTGACCACGCGCTAAGTCACGACCGTAACATTTCGCACATACACCGAAGTCAGTATCACAAGTTACAACAGAACGTACTTTTACGCTGTCCACTGAGTTTGCATCTAACACATCACAAAGTTTTTCATCTAATAAAGTGTTACGTGCAATTAAGACTTCTTCTGTACCTGGTTTATACACATCTTCAGCTACAACACGACCTAACACTAATTCGCGAAGTGGAACTTTCTCATCGCCACCTTCGATTAATGGAGTCATGACTAAGCCTTCGTGTGTACCACAGTCATCTTCAACGATCACTAAGTCTTGTGCCACGTCAACTAAACGACGAGTTAAGTAACCAGAGTTTGCTGTTTTTAATGCGGTATCCGCCAAACCTTTACGCGCACCGTGGGTTGAAATAAAGTACTGAAGTACGTTCAAACCTTCACGGAAGTTCGCTGTAATTGGGGTTTCGATGATCGAGCCATCTGGACGCGCCATCAAACCACGCATACCTGCTAACTGACGAATCTGAGCTGCAGAACCACGCGCACCAGAGTCAGCCATCATAAA
>CAJLFU010000074.1 GCA_905205995.1 uncultured Haemophilus sp.
GCATTAATAGGTGAATTTTTCTCAAAAAATTCTTTTAAAACATCCGCATCAATAAAACCTGTGTTAACAAAAGTTGGATTTTTTGTCATGACTGGATAACCATCTCCACCTGCTGCATTATAGCTTGGTACAGAAATACGGTAAGTTTTATTTAAATCCAATGGTTTGCCTTGAATTTTCACATTTTCAACTTTCTTATCCGCACGATTCACTGTCATGCTGATACCTGAATATTGTGCATAAGCACCAGAATCCACTTCTTTCAATGCCACCACATTTAAATAATCCAGTAATTCTTTACCGGTTAATTCAAAATAGCTCACAATATTACCAAATGGATGGATTTTTAAAATGTCTTTATAAGTCACATCACCTTCTTGGATAGAATCACGAATACCACCTGAGTTCATGATACCAATGTCTGCTTTCGCTTTTTGACGTTGTGCTTCTGCAATTAAGTGACCAAGGTTAGTTTGTTCAAAACGAATAATGGTACGATCACCTTCTAACTTACCGTTTAATTTCCCCACTTTTTGGCTTAATAAAGCATCACCTTTATCTTGGTAAGACTTTAAAAGTTTTTCCATTTCCGGATCTTGTGGAATCTCTTCGGCATAATTCACATATTCTGTTTTACCATCTTCTTTTTTCACTTTTTTCTTCAAGTTCACTGGAATTAATTGATAATTCACTAATTTTAATTCACCATTTTTGAACTCAAAGTCTGCACGACCAACATATTTACCCCATTCAAAGGCCTGCATAATCCAAGTACCATTTTGGAAATCTGGTTTACATGGTTGAGTAGGTTGATAATCTTTAATCCATACACCTTTATCATCCACGCAAATCGGATCATGGCTGTGACCACCGATAATCATATCGAATGCACCTTTATCTAAATTACGCGCAAGACTTACATCACCAGGCGCATTTGAACCATGTTTCGCATCATAGTAATAGCCCATATGTGTTAAAGCAATTTTTACATCTGGCTTAACGGTTTCATTTAGCTCTTTTAATGTGGCTTTTGCTGCCGCTGTTGGGTCTTCAAACTTCACATTATGAAGGTATTCTGGGTTACCTAATTTTGCGGTATCTTCCGTGGTTAAACCAACCACGGCAATTTTAAGATCTTGTTTATTTAAAATGGTATAAGGCTTAACTAAGGTTTTACCTGTTTTGGTGTTAATCACATTTGCAGATAAGAATGGGAAACTCGCCCATTTTTCTTGCATATCCAGTACTTGTAATGGATTATCAAACTCGTGATTACCTAATACGGTTGCTTCATAGCCCATCGCATTCATTGCTTTAATATCAGGTTCTGCCGTTTGCATATCTGACTCTGGCACACCTGTATTGAAATCACCCGCATTTAATAAAACAAGAGACCCACCTTTTTGCTCCACTTCTGCTTTTACGCGATTAACAATTGTTTTGTGTGCTGGAAAGCCATATTCACCTTTTGCATTCGGCCAAAAATGTCCGTGCGTATCATTGGTGTGCAATATGGTAAATTGATAGGTTTTATCTTGTTCATATGCCATTGCCGCAGAAGTTGCTAGCACAAGAGGAAGCACGGTAAATAATTTTTTCATAATAAAAAACACCTCTATTTTTGACCGCTCTTTACCTTCGCATAAAACAAAAATAACAGAGCAAGATGGGAAATAAAAAAGCTATACTCCCGAAAGAAGTATAGCTTTTCAACAAAACATTGTTAGATGAGTACCTGCGCAGGCGCAACATAACCTTGTGGAACTTGTTCCTTATCTTCAAAGGTAACAAATTCCCAAGCTTCCTGATCAGCAAGTACAGCACGGAGTAGCTTGTTATTTAAACCGTGACCAGATTTATAAGCTTTGAAATCACCGATGATGTTATAGCCACACATATAAAGATCGCCAATCGCATCAAGCATCTTGTGACGAACCAATTCATCTCTGAAGCGTAACCCATCTTCATTTAAGATACGGTAATCATCTAATACGATGGCATTATCTAAGCTACCACCTAACGCAAGACCTTGAGATTGAAGATACTCAATATCTTTCATGAAACCAAAGGTTCTTGCACGACTAATCTGATGTACGAATGCTTGTGCAGAGAAATCCATCACATAATTACGTACACTTTTACTAATCGCAGGATGATCAAAGTCGATTGTAAAATCTAAACGGAAACCATTGTAAGGTTTAAATTCTGCCCATTTGTCACCGTCTTCTACTCGTACATTTTTCTTAATACGAATAAATTTCTTCGGTGCATTTTGTTCTTCAATACCTGCATCTAAAAGCAAGTAAATGAATGGGCTTGCACTACCGTCCATGATTGGAATTTCAGGTGCATCAACTTCAATAATAATATTATCGATACCTAAACCTGCTAATGCTGCGTTTAAGTGCTCTACGGTTGAAACACGCACACCTTGTTCATTCACAAGTGCAGTACAAAGCATTGTATCGCGCACTGAATCCGCATTCGCAGGGAAAGTCACCGGCGGATTAAGATCGGTACGGCAGTAAATCACGCCAGTATTCGGCATAGCCGGGCGCAACGTTAATGTTACTTTTTTGCCGCTATGTAAGCCTACACCTGTGACTTTAATGCTTTGTTTTAATGTTCTTTGTTTAATCATCTCTTTTACCTTATTGCTTTACAACAAGATTATTTTTACTCTTATTTCTCATCACGACCAAATGATGCCGGATTGAAGAAATTAGGATTGTTTCTTAACTGTTCTAAACGGCTTGGATCAAGCGGTTTATTTAAGTTACCGTACTGCGAATTTTGTTCCTGTGCTGGTTCTGGTTGTGGATTATGTCTTAATGCATCTAAACCATGTAAACCAACTGGCGGTTGTGGTTGAATCGTTTCTTGCGCTACAGGTTGTTGAACTTGAGCTTGTTGCATTGTCGCTTGAGGACGTGCAATTACTACAGGCTCTGCTGAAACTACATCACCTAAACCTGTCGCAACGATCGTTACACGAATTTCATTGCTCATTTCAGGAACTAAACTGGTACCTACTACGATAGTCGCATCTTCTGATGCAAAGCTACCTACTGTGTCACCCACTACGTTAAATTCGTCAAAGCCGAGATCCATGCCTGAGGTAATATTAACAAGGATACCTTTAGCATTAGACAGATCGACTTTCTCTAATAAATCATTTTTAATTGCAAGACGCGCCGCTTCTTCTGCACGACCCGCACCTGGTTCACTTTGAGCAGAACCAAAACCAATCATCGCTTGGCCCATTTCCGACATAACGGTTCTTACGTCAGCAAAGTCCACGTTGATTAAACCTGGAGAGGTAATCATATCGGAGATGCCCATAACAGAGTTACGTAATACGTCATTCGCAGCAGCAAAAGCATCAATTAATGTTGCATTTTTCGGGAGAACTTTTTGAATTTGTTGGTTAGGAATGATGATCATTGAATCCACATATTGTGAAAGATCTTTAATCCCTAATTCAGCAAATTGCATACGTTTTTTGCCTTCAAAGCTAAATGGCTTAGTAACAACAGCAACAGTTAAAATGCCCAATTCTTTCGCTACTTTAGCAACGATTGGTGCCGCACCAGTCCCTGTACCACCGCCCATACCGGCTGCGATAAAGACCATGTCTGCACCTTCAAGCATTTTACGGATTTCTTCTTGGTCATCTTCAGCCGCTTTACGACCTACATTTGGGTTTGCGCCTGCACCAAGACCTTTCGTTGTTGCCCCACCAATTTGTACAGTTTGTTGAACTTGGCTTTTGCGTAATGCTTGCGCATCGGTATTCACCGCATAGAATACGATCTTACCGTGCTCATCGCTATCAATTGCACTTTCGCCCAAGAAGTTACCATTGAATTCTTGTTGCACCATGTTAGCAACCATGTGGTTAACTGCGTTGCCGCCGCCTCCACCCACACCGACAACCTTAATCAGTGCACCTGTTTGCTCTTCAAAATCACCATACTCTGGGTATAACATTTGCTGTTCTCCGTTACTGCTAATACTCTGTTAGCATATTAATAAAAGTTAAATATTTTCTATTGTAAATTAAAACGCTAAAATTATCAAAATTCTGATTTCACTTTATTGAAAAAACTTTTTACACCTTTCCAGATTTTTTTGCAAAGCGCCTCTTCGTTGTAACCAGGATCAACAGGATCATTATCACTATTTTGATGATGATATTGTAGTAATCCAACTACAGTTGAATATTGCGGGCGATTTACATAATCCGTTAAACCCGTAATATTCAATGGACTACCAATACGCACTTGGCAACCAAATACATTTGAAGCACAATCTTTTAAGTCTTCAATTTGTGCACCACCACCGGTAATAACGACACCAGCAATCAATTCAAATTTAATATGTTTGCTTTCTAAATCTGCTTTAAGCTTATCTAATTCGTCCTTAACAACGCTTAATAGTTCAATATATCTTGCTGAAGTGATTAAAGATAAATCACTTTTTGTTAAAGCGCGTGGCGCTCGACCACCAATACTTGCCACTTCAATTTTTTTATCGCCATGTAGACGCGCTGGATACAATGCACTTGCATAATTCACTTTAATGCGTTCAGCTTCTGCACGAGAAACGGTGCATGCATGAGCAATATCATTCGTGACAATATTGCCTGCATAAGGAATAACCTTGCTAAAGCGTAATGAACCATTGGTATAAACCATCACATTCATAGTACCCGCGCCAAAATCGATTAAGCACACGCCTAAATCTTTTTCATCTTCAGTTAAAACAGAATGTGTTGCTGCAAAGCCGGAGAACACGACTTTATCAACTTGTAATCCGCAACGTTCAACTGCTTTTTTCAAGTTATTTTGCCAGTCTTGGTGACAAGCAATGAGGTGTACATTTGCTTTTAAACGGACGCCGTGTAGACCTAATGGATTTTTAATATTAACTTGTTTATCTACCGCGTATTCTTGAGGAATAATGTGTAATAAAGAAAGGCCTTCAGGTAATTTTACTGAGCTTGCTGTATGTAAAGCATCATCAATCTCTTCTTGAGTCACTTCATTTTCAGAAATAGCAACAAAACCGCTCTCATTCAGGCTTTGAATATGTTCACCCGTAATTGCAAGAGTCACACTCATAATTTGGCAATCAGCCATTGATTCAGCCGCTTCAATAGCACGTTGGATAGAGTTAACAACGGCATCTAAATCAGTAATACTGCCACGATCAATCCCTTTCGATGGACAGCTACCCACGCCAAGTACATTTACTACGCCATCAGGAAGCACTTCCCCAACAACAGCAACAACTTTTGATGTACCAACTTCAAGACCTACAATTACTTTCGGTTCCAACTCTTTTCCCATTTTCTTATTACACCTAATGAATTATTTTTATTTCTCTGTCAATCCAACCGCTGCTGATGCAGACGCATAGCGCAAATCTACATAATCAATTCGTTTACCTTCAGGCACTTCAATTTGTGGGTAAATCGTTACAAATCGATCTAATTTT
>CAJLFU010000075.1 GCA_905205995.1 uncultured Haemophilus sp.
GCCCACACAGATTGTCTGATATATTGTTAAAGAGCAAAAAAGAACGACGCACTGGATGTTTTAATATTTCACAACAGCGCGTCGTTGTGTGGGGCGTATTATAGGCATTTCAGACGCCTTTGCAAGATCTTTTTGTAAAAAAATGTAAATTTTTTTGCTATTTGCTTACAAATGCACCAACATGACGAGAAAAAATCATTTTAAAACAGTAATGCCATCAAATCCCCAAAGCGCTAATGCTTGTTCTAATTGGTGTTTATTCTCTACGTCTTGCGTACAAAAAACCTGATTTTTCACCTCTAATTTTGACCGCACTTCTAATTTATCAAGTAAGAACTGCAACCGCTTGGCAATAGCGAATCCTGGATCCATAAAATTCTTCACTTGAGGTAAGCAAATTTGAATTTCATCTTTAATTAAAGGGAAATGCGTACAGCCTAAACAAATCGTATCTAAATTCTCTATTGAGGCCCAAGGACTTAATTCATTTTTCAGTGCAATCAAATCAACCGATTTCCCTTGGATTTTATGCTCCGCGATTTCAACCAATTTAGTTGAGCCTAATCGTTCAACTATACAATGGGCGGCAAACTGATGAATAAGATCATTAACATAAGGGCGTTTAACCGTGCCCTTTGTTGCCAATAAGCCAATATGTTTCGTTTGTGAGATTTCTGCTGCAGGCTTAATGGCTGGTACTGTTCCTACAATCGGAATAGAAAATTGTTCACGTAAAGGCGGTAACACCACCGTACTCGCGGTATTACAAGCAATCACAATGGCATCAAGTGGATAATCCTGATTAATTTTTTTACAAATATCCAATGTTCGCTGAATGATTGTTTCTTCTGATTTTTCTGAATAAGGAAAGCCAGCATTGTCAAAACAATACAAATAATGGTTATCGGGCATCAGCTTTTTCGCTTCGCGATAAACGCTTAAGCCCCCCATTCCAGAATCAAAGAAAAGTACCGTTGATTTATTCATTTATATAAAACTCTTTCAAAAATAACCGCACTTTAGGCATTCGAATAAATTTCTCGATTATTTAGCCAACGGCGGATTAAACTTTCTGCCACATCCGGATATTTTACAATTAATGCCTTAGCATAATGTTGAACTGTTGGGATCATTTTACGATCACGCATTAAATTCGCCACTTTAAATTCGGCAATTCCTGTCTGCTTAGTGCCCAATACTTCACCTGGACCACGAATTTCTAAATCTTTCTCTGAAATCACAAAGCCATCTTGGCTATCACGCAATACCTGTAAACGTTTTTGCGACACTTTACCCAACGGCGGTTTATACATTAAGACACAAAAAGATGCCGTACTACCACGCCCTACTCGTCCACGTAACTGATGGAGTTGTGATAAGCCCAAACGCTCTGCATTTTCAATGATCATTAGACTGGCATTCGGCACATCTACGCCCACTTCAATCACGGTTGTAGCCACAAGCAAATCGAGTTCTGCATTTTTAAAGGCTGCCATAATATCTTGTTTTTCTTGCGGTTTCATTCGCCCATGTACAAGGCCAATTTTAAGCATCGGTAGCGCTTTCGTTAAATCTTCCCAAATAGCCTCGGCTGCTTGCGCTTCTAGTACTTCTGATTCATCAATTAACGTACAAACCCAATAAGCCTGACGCTTTTCATTAATACAGGCATTTCTGACTCGAGCAACGATTTCATCACGACGCTCTTCTGAAATAACCACTGTCGTAATCGGTGTTCTACCTGGAGGTAATTCGTCAATAATCGACGTATCAAGATCAGCATAAACCGTCATTGCTAACGTTCTTGGGATTGGAGTTGCTGTCATAATCAGTTGATGTGGATAAAATCCTGCTTTTTCGCCTTTTTCTCGCAACATCAAACGTTGATGCACACCAAAACGATGCTGTTCATCAATAATCACCAAGGCTAAATCAGCAAATTCCACTTCTTCTTGGAATAAAGCATGCGTGCCCACCACCATTTGTACCGCACCCGATTTAATTTTTTCCAATTCAGCTTGGCGAGCTTTTCCTTTTACCTTACCTGCTAACCAGCCTACTTCAATACCAAAAGGTTCTAACCAACGGCGGAAATTATTCGCATGCTGTTCCGCTAAAATCTCTGTTGGCGCCATTAAAGCCACTTGTTTGCCATTATCAATCGCTAATAAGGCCGCTAAGGCTGCCACTAATGTTTTCCCCGAACCAACATCCCCTTGAACAAGGCGCATCATTGGATAATCTTTCGCTAAATCCTGTTCAATATCTGCTACTACTCTATTTTGAGCATTTGTTGGTTGAAAAGGCAAAGATGCAAGAAAACGTTGCTTCAAATCGGTTTGATAATGCAATGGCAACGCTAAAAACTGCTGCGTACCCAACCGCACTTTTTGCATCGCAAGATTATGTGCAAGCAGCTCTTCAAAGATAAGTCGTTGCTGTGCGGGATGTTGTCCTTTCTCCAAAATATCTAATGAAATATCTGGCGGCGGACGATGCAAAAATCGAATAGCATCCTTTAAGCTAAAAGGATGTGGATTAAATTCATTAGGTAAAATTTCCGTTAATTGGATTTTATCGAGTAAAGCCAATGCTTGATCGGTTAGCTTACGTAATGAATTTTGTTTTAAACCTTCCGTTGTGGAATAAATAGGCGTAAGTGTTTCCTCTAAAACCAATGGCGCATTATCCCGAATAATTTGATATTCAGGATGATGAATTTCCGCCATAAAGCGTCCACGTTTAATTTCGCCAAACGCTTTGACGCGCGTACCAATCTGAAAACTGTTTTTCATCCCCGCATTAAAATTGAAGAAACGGAGCATAATCTTGCTCGTTCCATCAGAGAGACTTACGGTTAAAATAGGACGGCGCCCAAAGGCAACTTCACAGGTTTGGACAACGCCTTCAATGGTGGCATATTGTTCAGGACGAAGATCGGCAATAGGTGTAATTCTCGTGCGATCTTCATAACGGATAGGTAAATGAAAAAGCAAGTCTTGAAGATTGTGAATTCCAAGACGGCTTAATTTATCGGAGATTGCCGCGCCTACACCGGATAAAGTGGTTAGAGGAACGGCATCGAGAAGTTGCGTGCTCATTATGCTTCATTAATATTGCGCTTCAAACGAATCACACTGGTAATTTGTTTAATTTTTCGCATAATGTTTTCTAAATGATAGATATCTCTCGCGCCAACTTGGATAATGACTAATAGCAGATTATTCTCTAATTCTTCAGTCCAAATACTTTGAATATTACTTTCACAAGTCGCGACTGCTGTCATGAGGCTACCTAATACATTTTGTTCATTAAGCATTTCAATGTGTAATTCGGCATCAAAATTGACCGCACTTTCAGCCTCTTCCCATTTTGCCGCGGTGAAATCTTTGGCATTACCTGACGTTAAATTAGAACAAGCTTGATGATGTACAACCACACCTTTCTTCGCAGTACTTAATGCCACGATCGGATCACCCGGAATTGGATGACAACATTGAGCGAAAGACGCTTTCATTTCGCCATCTCGGCTTAACGTTAGCGTACTTTGTGTGTTTTCAGACACACCATCCACATCAATTTCAATGGACTCATCCATTAATTGATGGGCAATGACACTCGACATTTGATTGCCCACACCGATTTCCATAAAAAGCTCATTAAGGCTTGAGAGATTCAATTCATTCAGTACTGCTTGGATTTTCTCTTCAGAAACCTCAGAGAGATAATGTGGTTTTAGGGCCATTTCTAGCTGTTTTTTACCAGTTTGAACAGCATCATCTGCACGCAATAATTTTAAGAAATGACGAATACGAGTTCTTGCGCGAGCCGTCACTACAAAGTTTAACCAGCTAACGCTCGGATGAGCATTTTCACTGGTCACAACCTCAACGGTTTGACCAGATTCTAAAGCTTGTGATAACGGATAAGGTTTATGCTCTACTACTGCTGCAACACAATGATTTCCCACATCAGAATGCACTGCATAAGCAAAATCGACAGCTGTTGCGCCCATTGGTAATTCAACGATACGACCTTTCGGTGTAAAAACATAGATTTCTTTCGGGAAAAACTCGGATTTTACATTTTCAATAAACTCAAAGGAGTTACCCACGTTTTGTTGAATATCCACTAAGCTTTGCAACCAACGTTGTGCACGTACTTGAGCTGTGGTGCTATCGTTTTTACCACCTTCTTTATACACCCAATGAGCGGTAACGCCCATTTCAGCAACCTGTTCCATTTCTTCAGTTTGCAAGTGGACTTCCACAGGCACCCCATGAGGGCCAATCATTGACGTTTGTAGTGCTTGGTAGCCATTTGCACGTGGCACAGCAATATAATCTTTCACTTTACCAGGACGAGGCTTATACAAACTATGCATTTGCCCTAACCCGCGATAGCAATCATCCACCGAATTCACAATAACGCGGAAAGCATAAATATCCATAATAGAATGGAATTTCTGATCTTTCATGCGCATTTTTTGATAGATTTTATAGAGATGTTTTTCACGTCCCCAAATACGATTTGTAATGCCTACATTATCAAGACGTTGTGAAATATCATTAGAAATGCGTTGAATCAATTCTTGACGAGAGCCACGCGCTTGTTCGACGAGCTTTTTAAGTACTTCATAACGGCGAGGATGCATCGCTTCAAAAGATAAATCTTCTAATTCATTCTTAATATGCTCGATGCCTAAACGGTGGGCTAATGGACAGTAAATCTCTAGGGTTTCTTTTGCGATACGACGACGTTTATCCGGACGCAATGATCCCAACGTTCGCATATTATGGGTACGGTCAGCCAGTTTGATTAAGACGACGCGAATATCTCGAGTCATCGCTAAAATCATTTTGCGGAAGTTTTCAACCTGTGCTTCTTGGCGAGTACGGAATTTCAATTTATCTAGTTTAGATACGCCGTCAACAATTTCGGCTACGCTAGCACCAAATTCATCTTTTAATTGGGATTCGGTATAAGGAGTATCTTCGATAACATCATGCAATAATGCAGCCATGATTGCTTCATGGTCTAAATGCATTTCCGCAATAATTGAAGCTACTGCAACAGGGTGAGTAATGTAAGGTTCGCCGCTTGAGCGAAATTGTCCTTCGTGAGCATCTCGCGCAATGACGAATGCACGTTTGATTAATTCAATTTTATCGGCGGGCAAATACCCCTGAATAATTCGATCTAAATCTGCAAACAATTCCAAAGGACACCTGACTTTTTGTAGAGAGAAAGACTAGGCGATCAAAATAGCTTTAATTTTGACCGCTCTTTAATGAGATTATTCTGCGATTAACGCTACTGCCACTTCTTCGTTACGTTGAGAAGCTGCCGCATCTAAATACTCTTTTGCATCCATGATTTCTTGGTTGATTAACCCTTTTTCGATTTCACGTAATGCGATTACAGTTGGTTTATCGTTATCTTCCGGCAC
>CAJLFU010000076.1 GCA_905205995.1 uncultured Haemophilus sp.
CATATTAATGGGCAGCACGCTTCACAATTGTTATTGAAAAATGACTATCAGCTTCAGTTGGTGGATACATTTGCACATCACAATGATTTGCTCGCACAAATGCGAGAAGATTATCGAGCATGGAAAAATCTTCAAACGCAAGTTAAAAATTTCCAACAAAAAGTTGCCGAAAATGAAGCGAAGAAACAACTTTTACAATATCAGGTAGAAGAGTTGGATGAGTTTGCCCTTCGTCCAAATGAATATTTAGAATTAGAAGAGGATCAACGTCGTCTATCAAACAGCGAGCAGCTGACACAGTTATCACAATCAGCCTTACAGCTACTCAGCGAAAATGAGACGGTGAGTATCGATTCTATGCTTTATCGTGCGACACAGTATATTGATGAATTAAGTGAGTTAGATCCTCGATATGTTTCCGTTCAAACCATGTTGAATGATGCACTTATCCAAGTGCAAGAGGCGACAAGTGAAGTCCAACATCTTGCATCTCATATTGAGCAAGATCCGATGTTATTACAAGAGATTGAACAACGTCTAGGTCAAGCTTTACAACTTGCACGCAAGCACAATGTGAAACCTGAAGAGTTGGTGGAGTGGCATCAAAAATTAAAAGCAGAATTGACCGCACTTTTAGATTTTTCAGAAAGTGAAGAACGTCTAATTCTGGAAGAAAAAGCTGCCTTTGAGAAAATGAAAAATACGGCAAAACAATTACATGAAAGCCGTAGCCAAGCTGCAGAGAAATTAGCACAACAGGTTACACATTCTATCAAAGGGCTTGCAATGGAAAATGCAGAATTTTTCATTGAAGTGAATTCAGATTTAAATAAAGTTGCGGCAAATGGGGCAGATAATATCGTCTTTACTTTACGCAGTAATTTAGGGCAACAGGCACAACCGCTAGCAAAAGTAGCATCAGGTGGTGAATTGTCTCGTATTTCATTAGCGATTCAAGTCTTAACGTCTGATCAATCGGCGATTCCAACGTTAATCTTTGATGAAGTGGATGTTGGGATTAGTGGGAAAACGGCGAGCGTAGTGGGTAAATTATTGCGTCAATTAGGTGATAAATGCCAAGTACTTTGTGTGACTCATTTACCACAAGTAGCATGTCACGGGCATCATCAATTTAATGTTGAGAAATTTACCGTTGATGATAAAACAGAAACTAAAATGACCGCACTTTCTCAAGAAGAGCGCGTTCCCGCTCTTGCAAGATTGCTCGGTGGCAGTGAAATTACGGATCTTGCCTTGGCGAATGCACAGGAGATGCTAGATTTAGTCAAGTAGGCGAATGACATCTTATTGTTTAGAGCATAAATGATCTGAATTTCATCAGAAAACTCATCTTCTTATCACATTTCAAAAAATACTTGATGGAAGTGCTTGCTTATTAGCCAAAAATACGTATTATAGACGTCTATACGTCAATACATCCAAAAGAAGAGAACTTATGTCTAGCTATTTATTTACTTCTGAATCAGTTTCAGAAGGACATCCAGATAAAATTGCCGATCAAATTTCTGATGCGGTACTTGATGAAATTTTAAAACAAGATCCTAAAGCTCGCGTAGCTTGTGAAACCTACGTTAAAACAGGGATGGCGTTAGTGGGTGGAGAAATTACCACTTCTGCATGGGTTGATATTGAAAACCTTACTCGCCAAGTGATTTGTGATATTGGCTATAAACACTCAGAAATGGGTTTTGATGGCAATTCTTGTGCGGTATTAAATGCGATTGGCAAACAGTCATCGGATATTAATCAAGGTGTGGATCGTGAGAACCCATTGGATCAAGGTGCGGGTGACCAAGGGATCATGTTTGGTTATGCAACAAATGAAACCGAAGTCTTGATGCCAGCCGCGATTACTTATGCGCATCGTTTAATGGAAAAACAAGCGGAAGTACGTAAAAGCGGTAAACTAGCCTGGTTACGCCCTGATGCGAAAAGCCAAGTCACTTTAAAATACGAAGATAACAAAATCGTGGGTGTAGATGCGGTAGTGCTTTCTACACAACATAGTGAAGAAGTGTCACAAAAAGAAATTTACGAAGGCGTAATGGAAGAAATCATCAAGCCAATTTTGCCAAGTGAATGGTTATCTCAACAAACAAAATATTTCATTAACCCAACCGGTCGTTTTGTGATTGGTGGCCCAATGGGCGACTGTGGTTTAACGGGTCGTAAAATCATTGTCGATACATACGGTGGCGCGGCTCGTCATGGTGGTGGCGCATTCTCTGGTAAAGATCCATCAAAAGTAGACCGTTCAGCTGCTTATGCTGCACGTTATGTGGCCAAAAATATTGTTGCAGCAGGTCTTGCAGATCGTTGTGAAATTCAACTTTCTTATGCAATTGGCGTGGCAGAGCCAACCTCTATCATGGTAGAAACCTTTGGTACAGGAAAAGTATCAAACGAAGTATTAGTTAAGTTAGTGCGTGAATTCTTCGATTTACGTCCTTATGGTTTAATTAAAATGTTAAATTTAATTCAACCAATCTATCGCCAAACTGCCGCGTATGGACACTTCGGCCGTGAACAATTCCCATGGGAAAAAGTGGATCGTGCTGAAGAATTGCGAGCTGCAGCCGGTCTTAAATAAGTAAATAAAATGTGTATGATAAAAACCGCTAAATTAGCGGTTTTTGTTTACTTAACATGATGATGTCATCTCAAACTCAGTTTCGGCATTTAAAAATGCAGGTACAGCGCAAACTTGCAGAAACATTACAACTGGCTGAAAATCACTTTCAACGGAAATTTCCTATTCCGACAATCAGTTATGACTTGCGAGGCGTAAAGGCTGGCGTTGCATACTTGCAGAAAAATGAGATTAAATTTAACCGCACTTTACTACTCGAGAACTCAGATGAATTTATTCGTCAGGTGGTTCCACACGAATTAGCCCACCTTATTGTGTATCAAGTATTTGGGCGAGTGAAACCGCATGGACAGGAATGGCAAGAGGTGATGACGCAGTTATTCAATCTTCCGGCTGATACTTGCCATCAATTCGATGTGGAAAGTGTACAGGGGAAAATGTTTGTTTATCAATGCGAATGTCAGACCCATTATTTAACGATTCGTCGGCATAATCGCATTCAACGCGATAAAATTGCCTATTTATGTCGAAAATGTCAGGGAAAATTGGTTTTTCATAGTGAAAATTAATGAGTGCTGTGATATATTCGTAATGTTTTCAATCAAATAACAGGGGTTATCCAATGAAAAAATCATTATTAGCTATCGTTGTCGGTGCATTAGCGGTTGCTTCAACTGCAAATGCGGGTTTATATGCGGAAGGCGATCTCGGTCTTTCAAAAACTAAATTAAGCAATGGTGGTTCAAGCAAAACTAAAGTTGAACCTCGTGTTGCAGTGGGTTACAAATTAGGTAATATGCGTGTAGCAGGTGATTATACTCATCACGGTAACTTCCAAGGTACTAAAGTTCAAGGTTTAGGTGCGACAGTATTCTATGACTTCGATACCAACTCTCAAATTGAACCTTATGTTGGTGCTCGTCTTGCGGCAAACCGTTTCAAATTTGAAGAACGTGCGGATCAACGCTATAAAAGCTCTTCTGAAACCAAAGTGGGTTATGGTGTAGTTGCGGGCGCTAAATATAAATTAGCAGAAAAAGTGTATGCAAACGGTGGTTTAGAATATAACCGTTTAGGCAGCTTTGACGATACTAAAGTGAATAACTATGGCGCTAAAGTGGGCGTAGGTTACGAATTCTAATTTCCCTTTTGAAAAGTGCGGTTGATTTTCACCGCACTTTTTTTGTGGGATGTAAAAGTTTGTATCGTGTTAATCTATTTGTGATTAATTCATGTAGTAGTTAAAATCCTCGTTCTAAATGAAATCGAGGATTTTTTATTTTTAGAGGTGAGAATATGATTATCGTTTATGGCATTAAAAACTGCGATACGGTGAAAAAAGCATTGAAGTGGCTAACTGAACATAATATTCAACATAAATTACATGATTATCGTGTGGATGGATTAGATACTCAATTCTTACAACAAGCAGAAGCCCAATTTGGTTGGGAAAATTTAGTCAATAAACGTAGTACGACTTGGCGTAATCTTGATGAAAATGTGAAAAATACACTCTCGAAATCTACCGCACTTTCCGTATTAGCTGAAAATCCAACGTTAATCAAACGCCCGATTATTTTGCAAGATGGTAAGGCATTGATTGGCTTCAACGAAAAAGAATATATTGCAGCATTTAAGTAGTATTAAAGTAGAGAATTTATTTTTACTTGTTTATCTACTTATTAGAACTACTAATTTTGATTAAAAAAGGAAATATAAAAATGAATAATGAACAACAAAATGAACAGCAAAAAGCTATACGACGTTTTTTTATTGGGAGTTTTTTTATTGCATTATTATGCGCAGTCGTCGTTGATTTATTTCTTGCTTCAATGGATGGCAGCTCATCAGATGACGTGGTATGGGTATTTTTTTATACTTTTTTTATCGTATTTATACCTAGTGCGATTACAACGTTTGTTTTTTACATCACTCAGGAAAAAGCAAGTAGCTACTATTCGCGGTATTTGTTACTGGCACTTTTGATGCCGCCCTTTTTAATTCCACTCCTGGCCACATTATTCGATTTGATTTATTTAAACAGTTGGCATGATGCTATTGATACGCTTGTAGAGTATTATCTAACGCACGGTATTTTGGCTTGTATATTGGGAGTAGTTCAACTGGTATTAGCACAAGCGTGTTTTATAAAAATATGGGACGCACAGTAACCGCTTAACCTTGTTTTTTATTAAAGTTGGAGGTTTTCTTATCTGCTTATTAGAGTTATTAATTTTATTTGAAAGGAAATATAAAAATGAATAATGAACAACAAAGTGAACAGCAAAAAGCTATACGACGTTTTTTTATTGGGAGTTTTTTTATTGCATTATTATGCGCAGTCGTCGTTGATTTATTTCTTGCTTCAATGGATGGCAGCTCATCAGATGACGTGGTATGGGTATTTTTTTATACTTTTTTTATCGTATTTATACCTAGTGCGATTACAACATTTGTTTTTTACATCACTCAGGAAAAAGCAAGTAACTACTATTCACGGTATTTGGTACTGGCACTTTTGATGCCGCCCTTTTTAATTCCGATCTTGGCCACATTATTCGATTTGATTTATTTAAACAGTGGGCATAATGCGATTGATATGCTTGTGGAGTATTATCTAGCGTACGGTATTTGGGCTTGTATATTGGCAGTAGTTCAACTGGTATTGGCAGCAATATGCTTGCCATAAATGCATAATGCAAAA
>CAJLFU010000077.1 GCA_905205995.1 uncultured Haemophilus sp.
GTTATTTTATGTAACATTTTCTTCTAAAAATCCTTTGTGATCCATCTTGAATTTCAACGCATTATGGTGTTAAATCTGCACACATTATAAGGTTATAAAAAATATAAAAATAAGCTGTAGGAATTTATGTGCCAATTACTCGGAATGAACTGCAATACGCCGACGGATATTGTCTTTTCTTTTGAAGGTTTCCGTCGTCGTGCTGGTCTTACCGACTGCCATTCAGATGGCTTCGGTATTGCTTTTTTTGAAGGTCGTGGTGTGCGTATCTTTCGCGATAACCACGCGGCATCACAATCCCCTATTGCGGATTGTGTAAAACAATACAAAATTAAATCGCTCAATGTGATTGCTCACATTCGCAAAGCAACGCAAGGTGGTGTCACCATTGAAAATACCCATCCCTTTATTCGTGAAATTTGGGGACAAAACTGGGTATTTGCTCACAACGGTAATTTAAAAGACCTACCGGATATGTCTGAAAGTTTCTGCCAGCCTATTGGCTCAACTGATTCAGAAACGGCATTTTGTTACATGGCGGAATATTTGAAAAATCGCTTCCGTCGTAAACCGTCTGAAATGGAAATTTTTGAAGCTATTCAAGACATTACTAAAGAGCTCTCACAAAAAGGCACCTTTAACTTCATTCTTTCAAACGGAGAATGGATGATTGCCCACTGCTCAACCAATTTGCATTACTTAACGCGTAAAGCGCCTTTTGGTAAAGCGCACCGAATTGATGATGATGGCGTCATCGATTTTAATGATTATGCGAAAGATGGCGACAAAGTCACGATCATTACGACTTTCCCTCTCACCAAAGATGAACCTTGGGTCAAAATGGAACATGGTGGTTTCGTCTTCTTCAAAGAAGGGGACAAAATTGCTGAGGTCGTCGGCGTGGCTAAAGAAATGGAAGATGATGGTACATTAGGCAATCGTGCTGCAGCCTAATAACAAATCACAATAAAAAGTGCGGTCAAAAACATCAGAGATTTTGACCGCACTTTCTTTATCTGCAATTAACGCATTGTGACAAATTCTTCTGAACCTGTAGGGTGAATTGCCACCGTATTATCAAAGTCTGCTTTAGTTGCACCCATTTTGATTGCCACAGCAAAACCTTGAATCATTTCATCTACACCGAAACCAATGCCGTGTAAGCCCACGATTTTCTCTTCTTTGCCGACACACACTAATTTCATGCGGCAAGGTTGGCGATGTTCAGTGACAGCGGTGTACATTGCCGTGAAAGAGGATTTATACACTTTCACATTTTCTTCGCCATATTGCTCAATCGCTTGCGGTTCAGTTAAACCCACCGTACCAATTGGCGGATGGCTGAATACGACAGTTGGCACAAGATTATAATCTAAATGCTCATTTGGTTTGTTATTGAATAAACGCTCAGACAAACGACGACCTGCCGCCACGGCAACTGGTGTTAATTCAATACCACCTTCGATAATATCACCTACCGCATAAATGCCAGGTACGTTTGTATTTTGATATTTATCGACAATAATTTGTCCGCGAGAGTTGGTTTTCACACCGGTTACTTCAAGATTAATCACATCCGTTGCCGGTTCGCGACCAATCGCCCAAATTAACGTATCCACTGTGGTTTCACGACCATCTTGTAATTTCAAGGTAAGCGAACCATCCGCATTTTTCACGACTTCTTCAGGCAACGCTTTTGTATGTAATTGGATACCATCTTGTGCTAACACTTCAACCAAGGTTTCGACAATCAATGGATCTTGATTACGCAATGGGGCATGTTGGCGAACAAATAAATGGGTTTCGCTACCTAAGCTATTTAAAACACCCGCTAATTCAACCGCAATATAACCCGCACCTACGACTGCAACACGTTTTGGTAATTCATTTAAAGCAAATACACCATTTGAATCAATCCCGTATTCTGCGCCTTTTACTGCTGGAATACTTGGGCGACCACCAGTTGCAATTAAGATATGATCGGCAGTCACTAATTCTGTTGAACCATCTGCATAGCTCACTTCAATGGTTTTCGCATCTTTAAAACGTGCAAAACCATTAAATACATCCACGTTATTTTTTGCTAATACATTATTGTAAGAGGTATGAATACGACCGATGTAAGCTTGACGACTTTCGACTAATTTCGCGTAATCAAACTTTTTCACTTCCACATCAAAACCATAAGCGGGTGCATAGCTATTAATGGCTTCTGCAATTTGTGCGCCATAGAACATGACTTTTTTCGGTACACAACCTACGTTCACACAAGTGCCACCGAGATGTTTTGCTTCGATAATCGCACATTTTTTGCCATAGCTTGCCGCACGGTTAATGGAAGCAATCCCGCCGGAACCACCACCAATCGCAATATAATCGTAATGTTTAGTCATTGTAATGATCCTTTTTTACTCATTAAAATCTTTTCCCTATTTTGCGCCAAATTAAAGAAGAAAGCTATAAATTGATGTGATTGGAATTGTCTATCCGAAAGGAAAAGTGCGGTCATTTTTAGCATAATTCTCAGCAAGCAAGGTATATTTTCGCTATAATTCCCTTCAACTCTAAAGAGAAACCAATTTGACTGAATAATAAACATAAGAGATAGAAAAATGCCTCAAAGAACTGATAAAAAAACAATCTGTTTGAATATGATTGTCAAAAATGAATCTGCTATCATCCGAGATACATTAGAGAACATTATTGTGCATGTTCCATTAGATTATTATGTCATTAGTGATACAGGATCCGATGACAATACCGCAGACATTATCAAACAATTCTTTGATGAAAAGGGTATTCAAGGCGAAATTTATCACGATGAATGGGTGAATTTTGCCCATAATCGAAATTGTGCTCTACAACATGCACAAGGAAAAACAGATTATGTATTAATCTTCGATGCCGATGATCGTTTTGAAGGAAACTTTGTATTGCCAGAAGAACTAACGAGCGATCGCTATTATTTCCGCATGGCAAATAGTGTAACGGGTGCAAATGTTTATTTCCGTACGCTTATGTTTCGTAATGATGGCTCATTCTACTGGCGTGGCGTATTGCATGAATTTGTCGAACAACGTAAAAAAACCGTTGTGGAGCAAAAAATCTTTGGTGATTATTATGTGATTAGTGGTCGATTTGGGGCGCGTAGCAAAAATCCACAAAAATATTTCCAAGATGCTCAAGTGTTAGAAAAAGCATTCTATTCACCTGAAGATGAAGATCTCAAAGATCGCTATGCGTTTTATACCGCACAATCTTATCGCGATGCAGATATGCCTGAAAAGGCTATTGAGTGGTATGCCAAACGTGCAAATTTAGGGGGCTGGTATGAAGAAGTTTATTATTCGCTTCTCCAAATTGCCCTATTAAAAATTGAATTAAATGCCCCATTAGATGAAGTGCAAAATCTTTTACTTGCCGCTTATGAATATCGCCCACAACGCGCTGAAAGCCTTTATCATTTGGCGCGTCAATTACGCCTTCACGATAAAATCAAGCTCGCCTATATCTATGCGAATGCAGCAGTGAGTATTCCTCCCACTAAAGATATTCTTTTTGTTAATCACTCTGTTTATGAATGGAAGGCAAAAGACGAACTTGCTGTTAGTGCGTATTGGGTTGGTAACTATCAACTTTGCCATGATCTCTGCTTAGAATTATTAGCCAATCCAACTATTCCAGAACGAGATAAACAACGTTTCCAAGAAAACTTGAGATTTGCTAAAGAGCATATGTAGAAATCCTAAGATATAAATTGAAGTAATCTCTATTCAATCAGCAAATACAATTTATATACTTACATTTCTTCTACAATCTTCCTCTAAAAATAAAAAACCCAGCCGAAGCTGGGTTTTTATCTATCTTAATGGAAAGCTAAATTACCATTGGTAACCTACACCCACAGAGCCACCTACGTCGCCTTGGGTATTTGCGTTACCTTGAAGTTTGAAGATAACTTTACCATTATCGCTTGAGCGTGAGTAACCTACTGCTACAGCGCTTTCACCTTTGAAAGTACCTGCAGAAGCCGCAACCATTGATTTACCTGGAATATAAACTTGTGGTAAACCTGCTGCTGCGTTAGCACCTGCGATACCGCCACGAGCTTCTTTGCCCACTTTATTGATGCGTTTATGTACATCACCAATTGATTGTTTCAATTGAGATACGTTAACCGCATCAGTATCTTTGGTACCCGCTTTCACGTTGTGAACTTGGTTGCCACCCATATCAACATTACCACCTTTGTTAACTGTTAAGTCTTTAGTGGTTACACTGTTATGGTTTACATCATCTGTTGTTGAAACAAGGATGTCGCCACCATTTTGCTCAATCGCGATGTTTTTACCTGCAGTATAAGTAATTGTTTTACCGCTAGTAATTTTCGCTGTTGAGCTACCGCCTTTCTTAGCAACTTTGTTTCCACCATCTTTAGTTGCAACATTAAAGTTGGTTGAACCATTTGATACTAATTGGCCTTTCTCATTCACTGTGATGGTATCGTTATCAACATTCACATCAAAGCTAACTTTAGATGTTGTACCATCTTTATTTGGCTCTGCTGTAACAGTGATACCTTTACCATTTGCAAAGTTCACAGTATTACCGTGAGTTACCGCATCAACTGCTTTACCATTTGCTTGTAAGTTCCAGCCTGAGTTCAATACATCACGAACTGTTGCTGCTTCTTTTTTCTTCTCATCAGTGATATTTAACACTTTGTCATCCACAACTGTTGTTGGGTTGTCAATATGATGTGTTAAGTTAGTCACTACACCATTTTGGATGGTTGTATCACCAGCTTTAATGGTTGGTGCTGAGATTGTACCTTTAGCAGTTACATTACCAGCAGTTACGTTAGTAGTTACATTTACACTATTAACTTCTAAGTCTTTCGCTAATCCCACAGTAATGGTATTGCCATCGACTTTAGTCATAATGTTTTTACCAGCATCAAACTTGTTCCAATCTGTATTGGTAGTCGCACCTTTAACATTCACTTGAGTACCAAGTGCTGCTTTGTGTGTATCCTCAGTATTACCACCGAAGATTAAACCATCATCCATGGTTGCAACTTCACGAACGATATCCTTACCCTCGTTATTTTTGA
>CAJLFU010000078.1 GCA_905205995.1 uncultured Haemophilus sp.
TTTATGATCTTGGTAATGGTACTGCAATTATCAGTACCACGGATTTCTTCATGCCTATTGTGGATGATCCTTTTGATTTTGGCCGCATTGCTGCGACCAATGCCATTAGTGATATTTTCGCAATGGGCGGAAAGCCGATTATGGCGATTGCTATTTTAGGTTTCCCGATTAATAAACTACCGGCAGAAGTGGCGCAGAAAATAGTTGATGGTGGACGTTTTGCTTGTCATCAAGCGGGAATTTCCCTTGCTGGAGGTCACTCGATTGATGCGCCAGAACCCATTTTTGGTTTAGCCGTAACGGGCGTTATTGCAACCGAACGTGTAAAACGTAATGCTTCAGCAGAAGCAAATTGTAAGCTTTATTTAACCAAACCATTAGGTATTGGCGTGCTAACTACTGCAGAGAAAAAAGGCAAGTTAAAACCAGAACATCAAGGACTGGCAACGGCAGCAATGTGTCAAATGAACCTGATTGGTAGCCAATTTGCGGAAGTTGCTGGTGTTACCGCCATGACGGATGTCACTGGCTTTGGTTTATTAGGACACTTAGCTGAAATCTGTGAAGGCTCAAATCTTAATGCGGTTGTGCATTTTGATAAAATCAAATTATTAGATGGCGTGGCAGATTACATTGCAGAAGGTTGTGTACCAGGTGGAACCAACCGTAACTTTGAAAGCTATGGTCATAAAATTGGTCCTCTTACGGATTATCAAAAGGCGGTACTTTGCGATCCTCAAACTTCAGGTGGCTTGTTGATTGCGGTTAAGCCTGAAAGTGAAGCGGAAATCTTAGAGATTGCGAAAAAAGCCGGTATTGAGCTTAGTGAGGTTGGTGTATTGAAACCTCACCAAGAAGGTGTGCTGATCGAAGTCGAATAAATCATTTTTGTTAAAATAAAAAGTGCGGTGAAATTCACCGCACTTTTTTATTCTTTATTTTCTTTGTTCTCTTTGTTATTGGAATACATCGAGTCAATGATGTGATGATAGCGTTCCATAATCACTTTTCGGCGTAATTTGAGCGTAGGCGTGATTTCACCAAGTTTGACGCTAAATGCCTGAGAGAGTAGCGTAAATTTCTTCACTTGCTCGAAGTGTGCCAGTTCTTTTTGAAGACTTTCGATACGTTGCTCAAACATTTTGATAATGTCAGAGTGTTTGAGTAATTCTATGCGATCTTGATACTTAATATTCAGTTTTTTCGCATATTCTTCTACGCTATCAAAACAAGGTACGATCAACGCTGAAACATATTTTTTTGCATCGGCAATAATCGCAATTTGTTCGATAAATTTATCTTTGCCAATTTTACCTTCGATATATTGTGGCGCAATGTATTTGCCGTTAGAGGTTTTCATCAACTCTTTAATACGGTCGGTAATAAATAAATTACCATCAGCATCAAATTCACCGGCATCTCCCGTTTTCAAGAAACCATCTTCGGTGAAAGCTTGAGCCGTTTCTTCTGGCTTTTTATAGTAACCTTTCATTACCATGCCACCACGCACCAGAATCTCGTTATTTTCACCAATTTTAACTTCTGCGTTTGGCATTAATTTACCAATAGAATTCGGATTAAAATGGTGGTCATCCCAGCAAGAAACAGTAGCTGTGGTTTCTGTCATGCCATAACCGAGTTTGATATTAATCCCAATGCTATGGAAGAAAAGCCCAATGCTTGGTTCTAATTTTGCGCCACCGCAAGGCATCATTTTAATTCGTCCGCCTAACAATGAACGTAGTTTAGAAAGTACTAGTTTATCGGCAAGCGCATAGCGTTTTTGCAAGAAGAACGGGACTTTTTTATTTTGAGAGAGAAGATCAAAACGTTTTTGTCCCACCGCAATCGCCCAGTGGAAAATCATCTGACGAATAAAAGGCGCTTTTTGGACTTTATCAAGTACAGCAGAATAAATTTTTTCATAGAAACGCGGTACTGCACACATAAAGGTTGGGCGCACTTCCGTTAATGCTTCACGTACTTGATTGGTGTCTTCGAGATAACAAAGGATTGCTCCACGATGTAATACATAGGCAACCCAAGCTCGCTCAAAAATGTGGCTAAACGGTAAAAAAGAAAGTGAAACCTCATCTTGATTAACATCTAACGCAATATCATGGGCTTCAAGTTGATGTGCCAAGTTACTGTAATCAAGCATTACGCCTTTTGGTTCACCTGTTGTGCCTGATGTGTAGATGATCGTGAATAAATCATCCATCGTTTTATTTGCTAAACGAGTTTCAAATTCAGTTTGGAATTCTTCTGTACCTAATTGAATTAAATCTTCCCAATGGCAAGAAAGAGTGTTTTCACTCAGTTGAATTTGTTCTTTCATGGCCACAATTTTTTGTAATTGTGGACACTGATGCGCAATTTCTAATGCTTGATCATATTGTTCTTGATCACCGACAAACAGAATTTTGACATCAGCATGATTTAAAATAAATTCAGCTTGTTGTGCGGTATTTGTTGCATAAATTGGAACGCTGATGGCACGGACTTGAAGCGCAGCAATATCGGCGATTGTCCAACGTGACATATTGTTCGCAAAAATCGCAATTTTATCTTGCACTTGAATATTGCAAGCAAGAAAAGCTAATGAAAGCTGATCAAGCTGTTGTTGAAATGAGTTCCACGAAATATCTTTCCATAAGCCATTAATTTTATGGCGAAGTGCGGTTGCATTTTGACGAGTTTTTGCCTGTTGGCGAATTCGATTGACGAAATGACGTTCTAAATTCATATAAGCCTTATTTGAGCGAACAAGTGTACGCTAATATAAACGAAATAAATTTAAAATCTAGTGAAATGTTGTTATTTTGTGAATATAGAATAAATAATAGACATATTTATTTTTCTATTTTTATTTTCGGATGAGAAATAAAGAATTTAAAAATATTGATTAAGTGAAATGGATTGGAAATAAAAAAACCGCTCTAAAAGAGCGGTTAATTTTTTAGGTATTTTGATTAGCCTTTGTAGTTGTAAACGTGTGCAACTAAGTCTAATACTTTGTTTGAGTAACCAGTTTCGTTATCGTACCAAGATACTAATTTAACGAAAGAATCAGTTAATGCGATACCTGCATCAGCATCAAATACAGAAGTTAAAGCACAGCCGTTGAAGTCTGTAGAAACTACTGCATCTTCAGTGTAACCTAAAACGCCTTTTAATTCGCCGTTGAAAGTTTTACCTTCAGCTGCATCTTTGATTGCTTGTTTGATTTGTTCGTAAGTTGCTGGTTTTTCTAAGTTTACAGTTAAGTCAACTACAGAAACGTTTGGAGTAGGAACACGGAACGCCATACCAGTTAATTTACCGTTTAATGCTGGTAATACTTTACCCACAGCTTTCGCTGCACCGGTAGATGAAGGGATGATGTTTTGTGCCGCACCACGACCACCGCGCCAGTCTTTAGCTGATGGACCATCAACAGTTTTTTGAGTTGCTGTGGTTGCGTGAACAGTGGTCATTAAACCATCTTTGATACCGAAAGTTTCGTGAACAACACGTGCTAAAGGTGCTAAACAGTTTGTAGTACAAGAAGCGTTAGACACGATATCTTGACCAGCGTATGCACCGAAGTTTACACCACGTACGAACATTGGTGTGCTATCTTTAGAAGGACCTGTTAATACGACTTTTTTCGCACCAGCAGTGATGTGTTTGCGTGCTGTTTCATCAGTTAAGAATAAACCTGTTGCTTCAACTGCAACATCAACGCCGATCGCACCCCAGTTAAGGTTTGCAGGATCACGTTCAGAAGTAACACGGATAGTTTTACCGTTTACTACTAAGTTACCGTCTTTAACTTCAACAGTACCGTCAAAACGACCGTGAGTTGAATCGTATTTCAACATGTAAGCCATGTATTCAACGTCGATTAAGTCGTTGATACCTACAACTTCGATGTCATCGCGATGTTGTGCTGCACGGAATACGATACGACCGATACGGCCGAAACCGTTGATACCAATTTTAATAGCCATAAGATTTTCACCTTCTATTTTTTTAAGTTAAACAAAATCGTTGCTCTAACGAGTTCTCGTGGATTATAGCATGGGCATTTTGATAAAAAAAAGGGTATATACCACTTTTTTGTGATCTCGATCACTTTTTAACAATTTGGTAAAACAAATGAAAATTTGACCGCACTTTTCATTTTCTTTTTGTATAATAAAAACAAACAACAAGAAGAGGTTTCAATTATGTCTCAAGGTAATTTATATATTCTTTCTGCACCAAGTGGGGCGGGCAAGTCATCATTAATTTCCGCGTTATTAGAAAAAAATCAAGGTACGAAAAAAATGGTGTCTATTTCACACACAACGCGTTCACCTCGACCAGGCGAAAGTCACGGTGTGCATTATTATTTTGTTTCAGTAGAAGAATTTGAAACCTTAATTGAAAAAGGTCATTTCTTAGAATATGCAAAAGTGTTTGGTGGCAATTATTACGGTACTTCATTGCCAGCAATTGAAGAAAACTTAGCAAAAGGCATTGATGTGTTTTTAGATATTGATTGGCAAGGTGCGCAGCAAATTCGTCAAAAAGTGCCTTCGGTAAAAAGTATTTTCATTTTGCCGCCATCATTGCCTGAATTAGAGCGTCGTTTGGTTGGCCGCGGACAGGATAGCAAAGAGGTTATTGCTGAGCGAATGTCAAAAGCAATCAGCGAAATTTCGCATTATGATGAATATGATTACGTTATTGTGAACGATAATTTTGAACAGGCATTGGCAGATTTACAAAGCATTTTGCAGGCAGAGCGCTTGACCAAAGCTTATCAACAAACAGAAAATGCAGACTTAATTCATCAGCTACTAGCAAAATAAGCTTGAATTGAGTACAATATTTTCCCTTTATAGACATTATTTTTAACATCGGAGTAAAACATGGCTCGAGTGACTGTGCAAGATGCAGTAGAAAAAATTGGTAACCGTTTTGATTTAATTTTAACCGCCGCTCGTCGTGCGAGACAATTAGAGTTACATCAAAGTGAGCCGTTAGTGCCGGAAGATAACGATAAACCAACTGTAATCGCATTACGTGAAATCGAAAAAG
>CAJLFU010000079.1 GCA_905205995.1 uncultured Haemophilus sp.
GAGCGTCACCGTACACCCGAGCGTCACCGTACACCCGAGCGTTACCGTACACCCGAGCGTCACCGAACACCTGAGCGTCACCGTACACCTGAGCGTCACCGTACACCCGAGCGTCACCGTACACCCAAGCATCACCGTACACCTGAGCGTCACCGTACACCCGAGCGTCACCGTACACCCGAGCGTTACCGTACACCCGAGCGTCACCGAACACCTGAGCGTCACCGTACACCTGAGCGTCACCGAACACCTGAGCGTCACCGTACACCCGAGCGTCACCGTACACCCAAGCATCACCGAACAATGACTGATCTAAATTTTTTTCTGACTCAACAAACCCACCAAGCTGCCCAGCAACAACAATACCAAATGTAATCAACGCTCTAATTCGGTATAGCTTTTTGCCACTCCAATGCAAAACAAATTCATCGGTTAGCTCGTATTTCTTTTGTTGTTCTTTCATTTCTATACCTTGTTCTTATCTGTATAATTAACTAACTCACGAATTTTCTCACGCACAAGCTCCAAAGCCTTTTCTAAGCTCCGCTCTTGTGCGTGTAATTCCGCTAATTCGTGTTCTGCTTGTTCTTTGTTCATAATCTACCTAAAGAAAAACCGCCTTATTTGGCGGTCTCAATCATTTTTAATACTCGGCTTTTGCTTTCTTTTACTGGGAAAGCGTATCTTCCTCTAGCGAAGATAAATGTTACTTCGTTTTGAATAATGACTTCTTCTATCTCATCAATACGAAAATCAATGGGCCTATTACTATAGGACGTTAAGGTTATTTTCTTATTCATAACTCACCCCTAGAACGGAATATTGTCGGAAAATTCATCTTGTTCCGCTGTCGCACTTAATGGATTCGGTTTAGCTTTGCTTGGTTTCGCTTGTTTTGGCTCATCTTGGCGACCACCTAACATCTGTAAGTTATCGCCTTGAATTTCTGTTGTATAACGGTCTTGTCCGTTGCTATCTTGCCATTTACGGGTTTTTAATCGCCCCTCAATGTAAACCTGTGAGCCTTTATGTAAATATTGGCCAGCAATCTCTGCCAATCTGCGGTAGAGGACAATGCGAACATATTCAACATTTTCTACAACGTTTCCGTCTTTCGCTTTGTATCGCTCGTTAAGTGCAATGGTGAAGTTGGCCACTTGCTCACCGTTAGGCATTGTTCTAATTTCAGGGTCTGCTGTTAGGTTGCCGATAAAAAGGCATTTATTTAAACTGGCCATTAGCTCATTTCCTTAATTAACTGTTGATAATATTCTTGAGCGGCATTAACTCGCTCTTTAATTTCTTCGATGATTTTTTCATCACGTTTAACTGTAACGGTTGTAATGCGTTTTGATTGTGGTATTTGCTCCACTAAATCAATGTATCGTGTCGGGTCGTCATAGCTTGATAATTGTTCGTATGGAGTAGGTAAGAGTACAAAGTCAATTTGAGCCTCTTCACAATCCCATAACCACATATATCCTTGCATTTGAATTGTATAACCGGCTTTCTTGGCTTTTTCTTCTGCCTCATCGCTAAAGAAAGGGTGTGAGCCAATATCCCACGAGCATTTTGTATCAATGATTAGCTTTCTTGTCGGGACGTAAATATCACATTCGCCAGTAATCCAATCATTTTCCCGTCTTTCTTCGTTTTTCTTTAATGCAAGTCCACGCTTGCGACCACTTAATTTAACTGCCTGTTCTTCAAGTGCGATGCCTTTTTCGGTGTATTTGTTACCCTCAAAATCTTGATAACCAAACAGGTCATATTTAACTATCTTTCTCACCGCACTTTTAGCAGTGGCAGATATACCGCCACCGCTTTTCGGTTTTACCATTAGATCAGCAAGACCAGAGCATCTAGCTTTCAGCTTGTACATTTCCATTTTCAACCGCCTCTAATTCCGCAATTTGTTCTTGACTAAACTCATAAGCTCCACTATCGCACAAGTCTTGTAGAGTAGTTTCACCGTTGATAATGCTTTGTTTGCAGTTATTAAACGTTTCGTCATCTACGACTGTTACAAATTCAGCATTTTGAATATTGTCGGCATAATTAAATTCTTGATTTTCCACGTCTTTAACTACCGCCTGATCTGCCAATACAGCTTGTTGCATTTCAACGGATAACGGAGCTTGTTTTGATAGCAATAACTTCATCACGGTTTTTAATGCCATCGCCTCGAAGTTGTCGTGCCATACACCAAAACCTTTTTTAAAGGTCTGACTGTAACGTTGAGCGTGTTTAACAATATCGTCATGGCTCATATATAACTCGGCTGAGAAGTCATTCACTAGCTTGAAATAAGCGTAATATCCGATTGGATTTTCGTTTTGTTCAGGTTCTTGTTCCCAATCAAACTCAAAACCGTTAATAAAGTCTTTTTTGATAAGTTGCTTTTTATATACCGGCAAAGCGACCAATCTTTTAAACTGACCAGAGCGTTGAGCCAGTTGGATAAAGCCTTTATAGCCAATTTGGAATTGTGCTTCTGTTTTCTTTTCTTTGTTGTTTTTAAAAGGTACGATGTAGGCAAAGCCTAAGCCATTTTGTAGTGGCAAATTAAGTGTCGCAGCCATACAAGCTGCATTAAAAATGCTCATCGGGTCTGCTGTTTTAAGCATTGAGTTACTGTTTGCGATTTGCATTACGCTTGTCGCAAAGGTGGCCGCATTTTTTCCAACAAGTTCTTTAATCTTATTTTGCACATTTGCACTTTCAAAAAATGTTTTAAGCGCAGGTGGCTGTTTATTTTGTTGATGTTGGACTTGGTTTGTCATCTCGCTCCTCCATTAATCTGGGTCATAATCATTCATTCTTTCGTGCAATTCACGCTCTGCGATTTTCTTAATCGCCTCTTGTCTATAAGGCTCATAACTTGCACCGCTACCAATGGCAAGCCAGAAATTATCGTTATCGCACAACATTTCCGTTAATTCGTGATAATGCGTTTGGTCGCCTTGTTTTAAATCGTTGTCAATTTCAGTGATAACTTCGTTTAAAGCTATTTCATAGCCTGCTTGCCAATCCACTTCACGTTGGTTAGCCGAATCAAGCTGAGAGTAATAATCAGCGTATGGTTTCATTACTTTGCTCCTAGCTCATTGATTTCAATCTGGAGTGATGTTTTCGGCAAAAATCAATGCGGTGCTGACAATACTCAATATTCTTTTTAACTGCCGTATTACGTTTGGCATCCGCCCAATTCTTTGCAGCCTCAAGGTAATTACCTTTCTTTTCTGCTTTTACTGCTGATTCTGCGTAGGTTTTGTAAGCCAGTCTCATTATTTTTCCCCTAAAGTGCGGTTAATTTCTGCTTGTTTTTGTTCTGTATAAGCTAGAGTCTCTTGTTTAGCTGACTCAGTCAAATCTTGTTGATATTGCCCGTTCTCGGCAATCCATTGGATTCTTGCTTGTTCACGCTCTAATGCTGTAGGCTCGCTTGCTTGTGCTGTTGATACAACTACAACCATAAACACAAGGCAGATTGAAAGGATGATTGCAACTGTGTAAACAGTTGTTTTAAGAAAATTGATTAATTTGTTCATAGTGTTTACCTCGTTGGTTAATAAGATATTGGTTAAAAAAAATCCCTCCAACGCCAAAGTGTGAAAGCGAGTGGAGGGTATAACCAATCAAAAGGAGATTTTTTTATTATGAAAAACGCTGTTTCCAGCTAGAGCCGCTCTCAACGTTTCAATCAGTTATTCAAGAAGATTGAGGTTTAATTCGCTATTTGAAAGCGGCTTTAGATGGAGGCTCTTTCGGGATTTGAACCCTGTGTCATTTTTCATAACGCTACCGTGTTTTGTACCGTGTCGATTTCCACAACCGACTAAACAAAGAGCCATTTCAAAGCACACTTCTCTCTATCATTCGCAACGGTTTCACGTGCCGTTGTGTCTCTGTACTTCAAATGTGCTTTGGAATGATGCCCTATACAAGATTCTAACTTGTAACCTATCGCTTAAAAGGCGATCGCTCTATACGATTGAGCTAATAGGGCGTAAGTAACCAGTCCGTGGGCTTGTTTGCCATTTCCCCGACTGAACTCGTATCCTCTAAGGGATTGCTTAAAGATATAAACAGCGCTGCCATTGACCTGCCAACCACATCTCTTCGGTTAAACACGCAGTACAGTTTTCTGCTCTGGGGTTACTCGACTTAAATAGCCGATAATTTATATCCCGCACGAGACCAAGTTTTTAAAGAGCATCGAGATATTTGTTTATGTGTATCTCGTTTTGATGAGCATATTAAACATTATGTTTATCTTTGTGTCAACATAAAGTTGATTAATTTTATTAAAAAAGTTGATTTAAAAACTCATATTGTTGATTTTCATGTGTATTTTTTTTAGGAAAAATAAATTTGATTGCTTGTTTTTTGAGCAGTTCGTAATTTGATATTGGTTAATAATGCGATTTTTCATCAGTTTTTTATCGTTTTTGCGATCTGTATCGCAAATTTAATAGCTAAAAATAGACCGCACTTTTGATTAAGGTATGATTGCCAAGAAAAAAGGAGGGACTATGAAAGAAAAGTTTAAGTTGTGGCTAATCTCACTAAATTGTGACTTGATTAATGATTTAGGTATTGATGAGATTGTATCTAGAGTAGATGATAGGTTGGAGGTTGTCGCTGCAAACAAAGAGGAGAGAGCAGTGCTTGAGGATTTAATTAAGTGCTTTAAATCATAAAATAAAACCGCCAGAATAGGCGGTTTATTTGTCAAATAGAAGATTATTTTTTCTTACTGTCGTGCTTTGTTAGTGCTTTATGTGTTTTCTTTATACTTGACTGTATTTTGTTAATTTTTTCTTGGGAAAGGGCGAGATCTTCAGGTGCTGTTCCAGTATTTGAGATCATGACATTACGAACAGAGCGACCAACGGTTTCAGCCGCATTTTCTAAATTTTTTTG
>CAJLFU010000080.1 GCA_905205995.1 uncultured Haemophilus sp.
AAAAAAGCAGACGTGAAGAAGAAAGCTAAACTGCGTCATAAAGATACGAAAAACATTGGTAAACGCCGTAAGCCAAGCGCAGAAAAAACAGCCGAGAAATAATAAAAAACAACCGCACTCATTAAGTGCGGTTATTTTTTTGACTATTTATTGACTTGGCTACCGATTACGCCACCTAATGCGGCACCACCTAATGTGGTTGCGGCATTACCACCAAGCATATAGCCTGCTGCACCACCGATAGCGGCGCCAGCTGTTGTGTTTTTTTGAGTACGACTCATATTTCCACATGCAGCAAGAGAAATAACAGTCATCGCGATAACAAGTGATTTTCCAATTAATTTCATAGGATCTCTCCGTGTTTAACATATAAAACTATCCATATTGATAGTAATCCCTAAGACAAACAGAGATGAATGAAAGTTCAAAAATATGCATTTTTCGATGTTTTTCTGAACAATTAAATATATTGAATGTTAATCTTTAGCTTGATCTAATACTTTCGCTACCACTTTCAAATATTCAATCGCCAAACTATGATGCCCCGTACTGGCATTAAACACTAAATCCTCACTTAATACGCCACAAGGCATATTCTCGGGGATCTTACCGTCCTCATAAGCTTGATAATCTTCTCGCCAGTCACCATCAAAATAATAGTGTTCTAAGGTTTTCATTTTGGGTAAGAAAGCTTGCCATTTTTCAAGAAATTGTTCCGCGTCAGCTAAGAAACTCTCGGCTTCATTGAGAAGGTTTTCCATTTCTGAAATTTTATCCAAGCGTGATTGAGGTAACATAGGCTTCTCCAAAATAAGGTAAAAATAAACCGCACTTTATGCGAACAAAGTGCGGTGAGTTTATCATGCGTTTTTCAACTTACACATCATAAGTGGTGGATGCTGTGTTACCACCGCGACCAGTCCAGTTGGTGTGGAAGAATTCACCGCGTGGTTTGTCGGTACGCTCATAAGTATGTGCACCGAAGTAGTCACGTTGTGCTTGTAATAAGTTTGCCGGTAAGCGAGCTGAAGTATAGCCATCTAAGAAGGTAATCGCAGAGGCCATACAAGGCATTGGGATACCCACTTCGATAGATTTTGCCACCACTTTACGCCAGTCACTTAATGCGTTTTCTAAAATGCCTTTGAAGTAGCTATCTGAACCCAAGAAGATTAAATCTGGATTTGCTTCATATGCATCCCGAATGTTGCCTAAGAAACGGCTACGGATAATACAACCTTCACGCCATAACAACGCTGTTGCGCCGTAGTTGATGTTCCAGCCAAATTGTTCAGAGGCTTCGCGAATCAGCATAAAGCCTTGTGCGTAAGAAATGATTTTTGACGCCAATAATGCTTTACGTACTGCTTCAATCCACACTTTTTTATCGCCTTCAACTGGTTGAATTGTTTTGCCGAATAATTGATTAGCGGCAACACGTTGATCTTTAAATGAAGAGACACAACGAGCAAACACAGATTCAGTAATTAACGTTAATGGAATACCAAAATCTAATGCATTGATACCCGTCCATTTACCTGTTCCTTTTTGGCCTGCGGTATCTAAGATTTTTTCAACTAATGGTTCACCATCAGCATCTTTATAACCAAGAATATCGGTGGTGATATCGATTAAATAGCTATCAAGTTCAGTTTTTTTCCATTCTGCGAAGATAGCTTGCATTTCTTCATAGCTTAAGCCTAAACCTTCTTTTAAGAATTGGTAAGCTTCACAGATTAATTGCATATCGCCATATTCGATACCATTGTGAACCATTTTCACAAAGTGGCCAGCACCTTCACCACCAACCCAGTCACAGCAAGGCTCACCTTGTTCTGTTTTAGCTGAGATTGCTTGGAAGATTGGTTTAACATATGGCCATGCTTCGTGGTTACCACCAGGCATGATAGATGGTCCATGACGCGCACCTTCTTCACCGCCCGAAACACCCGAACCGATAAAGCGAATGCCTTTTTCAGCCAATGCTTTTACACGACGGTTGGTATCTGGGTAATTTGAGTTACCACCATCAATGATGATGTCGCCTTCTTCTAAGTGTGGTAATAATGCCTCAATAAATTGATCCACCACCTCACCTGCACGCACCATTAACATCACTTTACGTGGTTTTTCTAATTTCGAAGCTAAATCTTCTAACGAGTATGCACCGATAATGTTCGTGCCTTTTGCCGCACCTTGTAAAAATTCATCCACTTTTGACGTGGTACGGTTATATGCCACAACTTTAAAGCCATGATCATTCATATTTAAAATGAGGTTTTGCCCCATTACGGCTAAGCCGATAACACCGATGTCGCCTTTTACTGACATTGTTTTCTCCTGTTTGTGAGGTACAATTTTTTGTACCGATTTGAATACTTTGGTGCAACAAGTTGCACCACATGACTACACGCAAAAAGTGCGGTCGTTTTTTCAATTGTTTTTTATTTACGCTGGCGCGTAGGCCTCTAGTTTATCTATTTGCTCTCTCTTATCGATACTTCTTAGTAAATAGAACTCAGGAATCCATACAAAAGGTAAAGATAATAAATGAAAAGTTATTATACTTTTAGATATAAGGTTTATCTCAATACTAATACACAGTATGAAAAACAACCAAACAAAGAATAAAAGCCAAGAAAATATTTTATAAGAACTAGATTTTCTAAATAATAGGTAACTGAACTTATCTTTATACATGGGTTCTATTACTGTTGAGTTGTTTTTATATAATAACTTTATTAATTTTTCTTTTATTCCTCTAGTTATTATATTTAACTTAACCAAATCAGAATTCTTATCATTCTTTAATATGGTTATTAATAATATTATCTGTTTATCGTCTAATCCTTTAAAATAAGATATTGTTCTAAAAAATAATTGTCGTTTAATTCTCCTCCATTCTGAGATGGAGGCAAAATTTTCTATAGCATAACTTAAATACTCAAAATCTTGTTTTTTTTGAGAATAAGAAAAAGTCTTTTGAGAAATCCAAATAGCAACCCAACCAGTTATAATTGTTGCAACCACGCTACTACAACTGACTAAAATACCAATGGTGTTAGATTCTAAGTCCATAATCCTATTAAACCATTAATTGATTGAACCCACGATGGCACACGTTTCCAAACGTGTGCCTTTGCCACAAACACACGCTATGAAGCGTGCGCTATCAGTAATCCATCTTCTTGCTACCTAAAAGTGCGGTTACTTTTCCAAGCGTTTTTTAACTCTTTGTCCATGCACTCATGTGCTGTGTAAATCCAATATGCGGATAATAATCCACGGCTTGCGGAGCAGATAAAAGCACAATTTTGGCTTGTGGATGTAAGGCTTGTTTAGTGTGTTCAATTAACTGCAAGCCGATACCTTGTTTCAGATATTCTATAACAAAATTTCCTTTAAATTTCTCTAATTAAAGAGCTGCCTTGCTCTAACGTGTCTAGCCACTGCCATTTTTCATAACCGATGAGTTTACTTTCTTCTAAAGAAAATGTTGTACAGCAACGCCCCAAACGATTTTCTAGAGATTGATTTAAATGTTGATACGTAAATTCAATTTGAGTATCGTCAATCCATTTCCCAATTAAAAAGCCTTTTAAAATTTCACCACCACCATATTCGGCCCAAATCATTTTACCTTGTTGATGGTAATGAAATTCTGTTTGACTACTCACCTCACCATTTGCGGTGTTTTCAACAGCAACAAATTTTTTATTATCTAAATTCAACATTAAAGTTACTCTGCATCTGATGTATCTATATCTTATTTTTGCATAATGTAATGCATTTCTACATTTTTTGCTTTTGCGGCTTTTTCTAGATCTGCTTTATCGCTTTCACTATCTCCAACAAGGTATAAAGATACATCCTTGCCGACCTTTTCTGCATTATTTAGTCCATACATAGCAACTGCTTTATTCACAGATTGACTGTTCCCTGCAATTCCGATGTGTAAATTATCTGTAGCTAAAAGAGATACGAGTCGTTTTCCTGACGTACCACCTGCGGTTCTAATCGTTGCTACAAGCATTCCATTTGAAACTGGGTTTCCTGCTTCTGGAACTTGAAGCATTACTGAGCGATTATCTTTTGGCATTTGTGCCGCTAACTGATCTAAAGATGGACCAGATGAACAAGCAAATAACAAAGTTGAAGTGAGTAGTACAAACAGTTTTTTCATTTTTGTCTCCATATCATTCTAATAAATTAACTCTTCGTCCATGCACTCATATGTTGAGTAAATCCAATATGCGGATAATAATCCACGGCTTGTGGAGCTGATAAAAGCACAATTTTTGCTTGAGGATGTAAGGCTTGTTTAGTGTGTTCAATCAACTGCAAACCGATACCTTGTTTTTGATATTGTTCATCAACCGCTAAATCAGATAAATAACAGC
>CAJLFU010000081.1 GCA_905205995.1 uncultured Haemophilus sp.
AGCGTTTATTCGGATTTTCGTGCGGAATGTTAAACACCAAACTGCCGAAATGTTTCGGGCGGATCCACGGGGTAAAAAATTCCGGGCTTAAAAAGTTGAGCAACTGTTCCCGATCGCGCTGTACGGATTTAGGATAGTGCATAATATAAAGCTGACCCCACGACCAGAAATAGACTAAACGCCGTTTGGCATCAAATCGCACAGGACGCCATTTTGGGGAAGCAATCATAAAGAACCAGAATAGGGGGAAGAGAATATAGAACCAGCCCCAGTAGCGAACGGACCAGTGTTTTTCTAGCATGCCTAACTTAAACTCCTCATAGCTACGAAAAGGTTTCCCTATTTCATTAAAAATTTGCAAATGCTCTTTATATTCAGGTAGTAAAACTAAATCTGGATTAATTGCCCACTGAACATCGTGGAACATACTTTGAGTCGTAAAATAGTCATAAAACATAAAACCTATCGTACATAAAAACCATACCCAAGAAAGGTCGGCACGGATATGCCCATCGTTATAGCGGCGGACTTCAATGACACCATTGCCCAGTTGTTTTACATTGCGGGCAATCACATCAGGATTATAGTTGGATATGGACATTTACTTGGCTCCCACATAAGTTATTTGACTTTCAAAATAATCAGCATGAGTTTTACGCCACCAGGTGGAGACATCTTCGCCTAATTTGGGGTGTTTTATCGTGACAGTTAAGGTATTGAGCATATCACTTCCTTTCGTATTTGTTGTGTAACGGTAGCTTTTCAATATATTAATCTGTGTCATATCAATTAAAATTTCTCCCTGTGATAAAAACTGTTTTCTCACCTTATGAGTCGGTATCGACACCGGTGTCGGCACACCTCCGCCTAACATAGGATCTGTATTGCTATAATCTTCAATGCTGATTTCTACCATCAGCTTATCTGCACTGCTTCTGTCTTTAAATGCCGGGCAATAGACTCTTAACTGATATTGATTTGCCAAGGTCGTATCAATGCCAATGCCCCAGATCAGGTTATAAAAACCATCCATTTCTTGCTCAAAGAAGGTTTTCATATTTTTATAACTACTTGATGAGGTATTAGATAATACTGATGCTTCGTTTAATTGTTCTTCAAATGAATCTAATCTATTTTTATTCCAATATTTACCCGAGTTCCCCCAAAACCCGGTTCTCACCCATTGCTCAAATTCGTTATCCGCCACGAGCGAGGTTAACACCGCCCCAATCGCCAACACCACCCCGATACCCACAAACGCACCGGTGTAAGCAAAAGTAGAAATAAAGAAACTGATTTCCGCCATGCCTGCCAAAATTGCCGAATTACGTGCGGCGGTGTCGCCGGTGCGTACAGCTTGCTGAGCCTGTGCCAAGGCGATAACCACGCCCAAGACATTAGCAAACCGCCCCGCATTTTGCAGTGTCAGATGCTTGGCTATTTGTGTCCCTCTACCGGCTGCCGCTTTTATCCCAATCGGTTCTTTAAACCCGGTCAATGCCTGAATTTGTCTCACCGCCGCTTTATCTAAACGATTATAAAATGTCCCCAACGCCTTCGAACCAAAGCCGTTACTCCGCTCAAAACTTGCTACCAAAGCGGCAAAATCATTCGCCAAACGAACCGCCGGATGTAAAAACCATGCTGACAAGGAACTAGAATTGTTTTCCTTATATTTTGCCCATTCCCGCAAGTTCACGATTAACGCTCCGCCGGCAAAAAAGGTGCCAACCGATTCTGTGACTTTCACCACTCGCAGTGCCGGATTATATTCATTTTTTACCACTACATGCACGTTCATATTAATGTAATGGGACGAGCCTAGACGCACGCCTTTGGTGAGTTCCGCCTGATAATGCGAAGCGCTTAAGTCTTCAAAAAGTGCCTTAGCATTCTTAATCAAAGTGCGCATTTGCTTATTCACAATATCTGCGCCCACATTAATGTTACCCACATGCGCATGGGAAATAGTCTGTAATTTTAACCCCGTAGCGGCTAAAAAACGTGAATAAGGAATGGCTTCTTTCACGCCTTCTTTCCATAGTAACATCTGTGCAGCCATTACCGATTCAATCATCACCTCAAAACGCAAGGCTTTCACCGTAAGTTTTGCTGCCGTTTCCTTCGTGATTTGATTAAGTTTATCACCAACTGAAAGTAGATTTGATAAGCTATCGCCCCATGAGCTTCCTGTAACAAGCGTATTTTTCTGATATTCCATACCCTTTGGCGTATCACCAAACCCCGCCATCGCTGTGCCATAAAATGCCATGGCATAGTCCGCAATAGAGGCTAATTTGTCCAATTGTTGTTGATTGGTTTTACAAAGGCCATCTAAAAATTTCATATGCTCAAGAAGAGTTCCGTTACCAACTTGATTAAGCAAGTTAAACTGTGCTACAGCCAAGTTTTTCATGGTTTGCTCTGCCATTAGCGGTGACTTTTTCGCATAGATTTTTATTTGCTCTCGCATTCCTTTATCTAATGGGTCGGAACTCATGAGTCGCTTAAACCAGTTGGGGTTTTTAAACACATGTTGTTCTATCTGTTCAATTGCCTTGGCGGTGGTAACCGGATAAAGAATTTTGGAAAATTCTTTCAGGTTATTCGCTAAAATCTGCTGATGATAAGCCGATACGTCTTTAATGTCGCCGATACGATCAAACAAGGCAATGACCACCGTTTTTTTAGCCGAACAACTATCAAACACTTGATGTTGTTTGTTATAACCCAATCCGGTTGCCCGACGAAAGCTATCAGCCAAATCCTGAACCAGTTTTTCCACTTTAAAATCTGCGACTTTTTCCGTCAGTAACGCTCCGGGGAAAATAAACTCAGACGTGCCACCCGTTAGGGAAATTTTCTGCATGACTTTAGCGCGTTTAGTCGGATCGCGTTCTAACGTTTCAAACATCTCCGGTGCCCAACGCACTTCACTATAAGCACATTCGATGGAGCCGACTTGCGCATGAACATAAGCATAAGGAAAGGAACGTGGCAATTTTTTCCATTCGCCACGCGCCGTACCATCCGCCCAGACATATTGAGTAAAGTGATAAGGTGAAACACCCGAACCATTAAGCTTTGGGGCATTGCTGTCATCTTTGGCTACCGTATATTCAAAAATTAGCCAGCGCTTTTTTTCGTCAGTCGCATTTCCCACGTGTTTTGCGCGGGCAAGAATATATAAATACCCTTGACGTAAACGGCGTAAATCATATTTCTTATCGCTGATTCCGGTTGGCATTGGTGGAACAGCCCCTGTTTTGGCTGCATTATTTAACGTTTCCGAACTCATACTAAAACGTACCGGAAGGATTGGCACGATATCCAATTGACACGCAAGTGGCTGACCTACAGCCTTAGCATTGGGGTCTAAACGACCATCGGTTTTCTTTGTTGACATAGTCATTCCTAAGTATTCATTGCAGGTTTATTTTTTCACATAATAGTTCACCGAGTTCAATTTCGGTAAGGTCATTGCCATATTCTTTTTCAAGCTCAAGCCAGTAGCTTTTGAGTTTCGTCAAATCTCCAGAAAGATAACAAAGTGTTTTCACTACATTGGTTATACTTCCTTCAATTTTAAACCCTAATTCAAGAGTCTGATTAAAATATTTATCAATATCCGCCTCTGCAATTTTTTGTTCCGGAAATTCGGCCGGGATAATTTCTGTCTGTAGTTTTTCAAGTAATTGGCGTTTGTCGTATTCTTCTAAAAAGCGTTCCATTTCATTATCAAAAGCGACCGCACTTGGTTGTGTCTCGGGTGGTAACTCTTTCAAATTAAAAATATAAAACCGATTTTCTATTCTTACCGCAAAATGCTCAATGACACATTCTCCATTGCGAAACCCGAAAAATGCAGCTAGGCGCGTTGGGTCATATTCAATATGGTGCAAATAAGCCACCAATACCTGTGGGTCGTAGAATCGGAAAAAGTACCATTTCTCCGTCTCTTCTTTATAGAGATGGATAAATTTACGCAAATGATAATGTACTTCCTCAAAAGAATGTTTAGTGCGAATAAAGATGGCCGGATTGATATCCCAACAACCGAACCATTCCTGTTCGGCTTGTGTAAATAAAATTTGGGTAAACCCACTGATGCCTTTATCATTGACGGTAAGCTGGGTGAGATAAGGTGCATTGGTGTCCATGCGATTTTTTAAATCGCCTTTATATAAAGAATCTGTTTGTCCTTCCCGTTCACAAAGCTGGGGCAAGATAAAAGATTTCACGCCATCGACAACCGCATAATAACGATAGCTAGTGGGATTCGGGATGATATTGGGATTTGGATAAACCAAAGCTTCTTTGGGATTCTCTTGTGAATTTAGCTGCGCAAAAAACGGATGATTGACTAATGCCTCCGGCAAATAGGGCGGTTGA
>CAJLFU010000082.1 GCA_905205995.1 uncultured Haemophilus sp.
CCCTTTTTCGCTACAATACGCCACTATTTTTATTCAAGCTGAAAACTATGTCTGAAATTAAACTCATCGTGGGGCTGGGAAACCCTGGCGATAAATATGCGGAAACCCGCCACAATGCAGGTGAGTGGCTGATTGAGCGTTTAGCTCGTCGTTTCAATGTTTCGCTTAATGCAGAAAATAAATTCTTCGGTTATGTAGGAAAAACGCTAATTAATGGCAAAGAAGTCCGTTTTTTAGTGCCGACGACGTTTATGAATTTAAGCGGAAAAGCCGTAGGCGCACTTGCTAATTTTTATCGCATCAAACCAGAAGAGATTTTAGTGCTACACGATGAATTAGACTTACCGCCAGGCACCGTAAAATTAAAACAAGGTGGCGGACATGGCGGACATAATGGTTTAAAAGATATCGTGGCTCAGCTTGGTAACAGCAACAATTTCTATCGTTTACGCATTGGCATTGGCCATCCTGGACACCGTGATTTAGTTTCAGGTTTTGTGCTTAACAAACCCTCACCTGCAGAAAGAGAAGCACTCGATAAAGCTTTAGACGAAGCCACCGATTGTATTGAATTGCTTTTCAAAGAAGGCATGGTGAAAGCCACCAATCGCTTAAACAGTTTTAAAATTTAACTCAAAAGTGCGGTGAAAAAACACCATAAATTTCAACCGCACTTACGCTCACAATAAGGAAAACATCATGGGATTTAAATGTGGTATCGTTGGTTTGCCAAACGTTGGTAAATCTACCCTTTTTAATGCATTAACCAAAGCCGGTATCGAAGCGGCAAACTATCCGTTCTGTACAATCGAACCGAATACTGGCGTGGTACCAATGCCGGATCCGCGTTTAGATGCGTTAGCGGAAATTGTTAAACCTGAGCGTGTATTACCCACCACCATGGAGTTTGTGGATATTGCTGGTTTGGTTGCGGGTGCAAGTAAAGGTGAAGGCTTAGGTAATAAATTCTTAGCTAACATCCGTGAAACTGATGCAATTGGTCATGTTGTTCGTTGTTTTGAAAATGATGACATCGTGCACGTTGCAGGTAAGATCGATCCATTAAGCGATATCGAAACTATCAATACCGAATTAGCCCTTGCTGACTTAGATAGCTGCGAACGTGCAATCCAACGTTTACAAAAACGTGCAAAAGGTGGCGATAAAGACGCAAAATTTGAGCTGTCTGTGATGGAAAAAATCCTTCCTGTACTTTCTGAAGCTGGCATGATTCGTTCTGTTGAATTGGATAAAGATGAATTATTAGCAATTAAAAGCTATAACTTCCTCACATTAAAACCAACCATGTACATCGCGAACGTAAATGAAGACGGTTTTGAAAATAACCCATATTTAGACAAAGTACGTGAGTTTGCAGAAAAAGAAGGCTCTGTTGTGGTGCCTGTATGTGCGGCGATTGAAGCAGAAATTGCTGAGCTTGATGACGATGAAAAAATCGAATTCTTACAAGATCTTGGTATTGAAGAGCCTGGCTTAAACCGTGTAATTCGCGCTGGTTATGCCTTATTAAATCTTCAAACCTACTTCACTGCGGGTGTGAAAGAAGTGCGCGCATGGACAGTTTCTGTTGGTGCAACCGCCCCTAAAGCAGCGGCTGTAATCCACACAGACTTTGAAAAAGGCTTCATCCGTGCTGAAGTGATTGCTTACGATGACTTCATCCAATTCAAAGGTGAAAATGGTGCAAAAGAAGCAGGTAAATGGCGCTTAGAAGGTAAAGACTACATCGTGCAAGATGGGGATGTCATGCACTTCCGCTTTAACGTATAAAAACGCTTTAGACCGCATAACTATGCGGTCTTTTTGTATTTATAAAAGGAAAAACAATGTCAGATAAATTAAATCAACTCATCGAATTGTTAAAACTAGAAAAAATTGATGATCTTATCTTTCGCGGAGCCAGTGAAGACTTAGGTTTTCGCCAAGTGTTTGGCGGTCAGGTTGTGGCGCAATCTCTTTCTGCCGCGATGCAAGTTGCCCCGCCTGAGCGAGTACTCCATTCTTGCCATGCTTACTTTTTAGCACCTGGTGACAGTCAACACCCGATTATTTATGATGTAGAAACCTTACGTGAAGGATGCAACTTCTCTGCATTACGAGTAAAAGCGATTCAACATAAAAATGTAATTTGTCATATCACTGCTTCATTTCAAGTACCCGAAGAAGGCTTTGACCATCAATCTACTATGCCGCAAGTGCCAGGCCCTGAACAATGCATTGATGAACACGAAATCATGTTAAAAGTGGCGCAGACTTTGCCTGAAAGCTTAAGTGAAAAATTTGCTCAAGAGCGACCATTTCAAATTCATAGCCGATATTTGAACAATCCATTTGATGGTCGAGAACTGCCGCCAGAACAATATGCTTGGTTTAAAACTAATGGAGAGGCACCATTAGATTTGCAGACGCAACAATGTCTCTTGGCGTATTTTTCTGATTTCCACTGTATTTTGACCGCACTTCACCCACATGGGAAAGGCTTTTTACAGAAAGGGATGAAAGTGGCCACAATCGACCACAGTATTTGGTTCCATCGCCCTTTCAATTTAAATAATTGGCACTTACATGCCATTGAAAGTAACAATGCTTTTGCGGGGCGTGGTTTAGCGAGAGGACAAATTTTTGCTGCGGACGGCACATTAATTGCCACCACACAGCAGGAAGGTTTAATTCGTTATCAAGAATAACCGCACTTTAAAATAAGGTGCAGACTACCCTTCGTAACCGATATCTTCGAAAGTTGGGTTTTCTGCGCCTTGTTTCGCTAATTCATCACAAATTTCATTTTCACGATGACCTGAATGGCCTTTCACCCACTGCCAATCAATGTTATGGATTTGAATCGCCTGATCTAAGGCAATCCATAAATCTTGGTTTTTTACCGCTTTGCCCGTACTCGATTTCCAATTGTTTTTCTTCCAATTGTAAATCCATTGTGTGATGCCATTTTTCATATATTGGCTATCGCTATAAAGCGTTACATGGCAAGGCTCTTTTAAGCTATTTAAAGCCTCAATCACTGCTCGTAATTCCATGCGATTATTGGTGGTTTTGAAATACCCTTTTGAAATATGTTTTTCATGCTGTTTATAGCGCAGGACAATCCCTATGCCACCGGCTCCCGGATTTCCGAGGCAAGATCCATCCGTAAAAATTTCAATCTGTTTTTGCATAACTAATTCGAGCTTGTGTAAAATAGGCAGTATTTTAAAGGAAACAGATAGGTAGAACAATGATAAATCCGGATCGCCAAATTGTACTGGATACTGAAACCACCGGTATGAACCAAATTGGTGCACATTACGAAGGACATTGCATTATTGAAATTGGCGCGGTGGAAATGATCAACCGTAAATATACAGGCAACAATTTTCACATTTATATTAAACCAGATCGTTTGGTTGATCCTGATGCCATTAAAGTTCACGGTATTACGGATGAAATGCTTGCAGATAAACCGGATTTCAAAACGATTGCACAAGACTTTATTGAATACATTCGTGGTGCCGAACTGCTGATTCACAACGCGCCCTTCGACGTGGGCTTTATGGACTATGAATTCCGTAAACTTGGCTTAGATATCAAAACGACCGACATTTGCCTGGTTACCGATACGTTGCAAATGGCGCGCCAAATGTATCCGGGAAAACGTAATAGCTTAGATGCGTTGTGTGATCGTTTAGGCATTGATAACAGCAAACGAACACTCCACGGTGCGTTACTGGATGCGGAGATTTTGGCCGACGTTTATTTATCCATGACGGGCGGGCAAACCAGTCTATTTGACGAAGATCATGCGGATAGTTCAATTATCCAAGCTGGCAACAATATGCAAGATCTTCAAAGTGCGGTCAATTTTTCGCAAAATTTAAAAGTCTTACAACCCACTGATGATGAACTCCAAGCCCATTTGGATTTCATTAAATTGGTCAATAAAAAAAGCGACGGCAAATGTTTTTGGTCTATTCGTACGGGTGACGAAACCTCACATTAATCGGTTATCTATTAATCAGATAAACATAAAAAAGAAAAAAAAGATTGACGGTTTTAACGTTCATCATTATTATACCCAGCACTTAGCGGAGTGGTAGTTCAGCTGGTTAGAATACCTGCCTGTCACGCAGGGGGTCGCGGGTTCGAGTCCCGTCCATTCCGCCAATTTAAAACTTGTCTTAATATACTCACGGAGTGGTAGTTCAGCTGGTTAGAATACCTGCCTGTCACGCAGGGGGTCGCGGG
>CAJLFU010000083.1 GCA_905205995.1 uncultured Haemophilus sp.
GATGGCATTACGCATCATGGTGACCTGGAAAGAAATCCGTCAAAATATTGTTTTCATTTATATCAGCGTATTCTCTTGCGTGCTTCCTTACTTCTTAATTGCACAATTTAACTATGAGTTCCCATCATTAGTTGGTGGCGCAATTGGTCTCTTTATTTCTGTATTTGTAGCGAATAAAGGTATTGGTTTAGCGAAAGTTGAAAACAAGTTAGATAATAATGCTGTTAGCGCAGGCCAAGTTGCTAAAGCATTACTACCAACCGGTTTATTAATTTTATTCTTAATCGTTACACGTATTCCAGAATTAGGCTTAAAAGGCTTAATGAATAACAAAGATGTGTGGTTCTCCACAGCGTTAGGTTCATTAGGCACATTTGAAGTCAGCAAAGGTTTAATTTTTAGTTTGAAAAATATCTTCGGTTCAGAAGTGAGTGAAAGCTATAAACTTCTTTATGTACCTGCGTTAATTCCATTTGTAATTACCGTATTAATTTCATTACCACTTTTCGGAGTGAACTTCAGCAGAACAAAAGGCATTTTTAGTACAAGCTTAAGCCAAGTAAAAAATCCATTTATTGCCTTAATGGGAGCCTTAGTGATGGTAAACTTGATGTTAGTGGGTGGCGAGCATTCTATGGTAAAAATCATAGGTCGTACCTTTGCAGAAGTTACCGGTAGTGACTGGACAATCTTCTCATCCTTCTTAGGTGCTGTAGGCGCATTTTTCTCAGGTTCAAATACCGTATCTAACTTAACATTCGGTAGCGTACAATTATCGACAGCAGAAACTACAGGTTTATCTGTGACTTTAATTCTGGCGTTACAATCAGTCGGTGGTGCGATGGGTAATATGGTATGTATTAATAATATCGTAGCAGTTTCTTCCGTATTGAATATTCAAAACAAAGAAGGAACAATCATTAAGACTACGATTGTACCTATGGTAGTTTACGGTATCATTGCAGCCCTTTGTGCAAGTTTTTTAATTCCGCTATTCTATGCGCTCTAAAATAGAGGCAAAAAGCAACCGCACTTTGTGGGCGGTTGCTTAACTTTTATCGAATATTTTACTTTTTATTTTCTATTATTGTTGGAGTAATTATTTATGAACGTAAATTTCTACGTTACTTGTATTGCCGACGTAGTAAAGAGCGGTGTGGCAAAAAACACTGTATTACTACTGGAAAAACTCGGTTGTAATGTTATCTTCCTTGAAAAACAAGGCTGTTGTGGGCAACCAGCATTAAACAGCGGTTACACCAAACAAGCCATCCCTGGCATGAAAAACTTAGTCGAAACCTTTGAAGTGAACGATTATCCCATTGTTGCCCCTGCAGGTTCCTGTGTTTATGCTATCAAAAACTATCCTGACTATTTCACTAAAGCTGGTGAGTTAGGTTGGGCTGAGCGAGCGAAAAAGGTCGTCGCACGTTTCTGTGATTTAACGGATTTCATCGTCAATAAATTAGGTGTAACAGATGTTGGCGCCTATTTGCCTGGTAAAGCGGTTTATCATCCTTCTTGTAGTCTTACTCGTAAATTAGGCATTGTTGATGAACCAATCGCTCTCTTGAAAGGTGTAAAAGGGTTAGATCTTCTTCCTATTCATAATCAACAAACTTGCTGTGGCTTTGGTGGAACTTTCTCTGTGAAAATGGCAGAGATTTCTGGCGAAATGGTGAAAGAAAAAGTTGAGCATATTGAAGAGGTTGAACCACAATATTTAATCGGTGCAGATGTAAGTTGTTTATTAAATATTGGTGGTCGTTTACAACGCGAAGGCAGCAAGATCAAAGTGATGCACATTGCGGAAGTATTAATGCAAGGGGAGAAATAAGATGTCATTGAAAACCAGTAATCTTCCTTTTAAAGCGCGTGTCGATCATGAAGTGCATAACACCATCATGCGTAAAGCGGTGGTGAAAGCTCAAGAAACTATTGGGGCTAACCGTCAAAAAATGGTGGACGAATTAGGTCATTGGGAAGAATGGCGTGATTTATCTAAACAGATTCGTAACCATGTTTTAGCTAATTTAGATGCTTATTTGTATCAATTAAGCGAAAAAGTGATGGAAAATGGCGGTAAAGTGTATTTTGCTGAAACGGCCGAAGAAGCGAGTGCTTATATTCGCAAAGTAGCATTAGAGAAAAATGCGAAGAAAATCGTAAAATCCAAATCCATGGTGACAGAAGAAATCGGTTTAAACGAAGTGCTTGAAAAAGAGGGCATGCAAGTGATCGAAACCGATTTGGGTGAATATCTATTACAAATTTCAGGTGATAAACCATCCCATATCGTTGTGCCTGCAATTCACAAAGATCGTCACCAAATCCGCAAAGATTTATCTGAAAAACTCGGCTATGAAGGTGAGGAAACGCCTGAAGATATGACGCGTTTCGTACGTGAAAAAATTCGTCAAGATTTTTTAGAGGCTGATATCGGTATCAGTGGTTGTAACTTTGCTGTAGCGGAAACCGGCTCAGTTTGTTTAGTGACAAACGAAGGTAACTTACGTTTAGCGACTACCTTACCAAAAACACATATTGCCGTGATGGGAATGGAGCGTTTAGCGCCAACTTTCCAAGAGGTGGATGTGTTAATTACGATGCTTGCTCGTAGTGCGGTAGGGGCGAAATTAACTGGTTATAACACTTGGTTAACCGGTCCTCGTCTTGCTGGTGAAACCGACGGTCCTGAAGAATTCCATTTGGTTATTGTGGATAATGGCCGTTCAGATATTTTAGCGTCTGAATTCCAAGAAGTTTTACGTTGTATCCGTTGCGGTGCTTGTTTGAATACTTGTCCGGCATATCGTCAAATCGGTGGTCATGGATATGGTTCTATTTACCCGGGGCCAATTGGTGCAGTGATTTCTCCATTATTGGGTGGCTACGATGAGTTTAAAGAATTGCCGTATGCTTGTTCTTTATGTAATGCGTGTAACTCTGTCTGCCCAGTGCGTATTCCATTAGCGCAGTTAATCTTAAAACACCGTGAGAAAATGGTAGAGTTAGGTAAAACTCCCGCGATGGAACGTTTATCTATTTTTGGTTTCACCACAGCCAATGCCAACCCAACACTATGGAAAACAGGTGTGAATATCGGTGCAAAATTAGCGGGTAAGCTGATCAAAAATGGGAAAGCACCAATTACATTTGGTGCATTGGGTGAATGGACAAAAGCACGAGATTTACCACAAGCAGATGGCGAAAGTTTCCGTCAATGGTTTAATAATAGAGAGAGAGGGTAATAAGCATGGATTTACAAAATCGCGAAAATTTTCTTAATAAATTAGCGGCGAAAATGGGTAAAGCCCGTGCTATCATACCTGAACCGATGGATGTACCAGTCAATACATACCCAACTGAGCGTTTAACCCATTTAAGTGCGGTTGATTTAGCGAATGAATTTACCAATTCTGCTAAAACCATGATGGTGGATGTAAATGTGTGTAGAGAGTCTGATGCAGTACAAACCTTACTTGCGCTCTGTGAAAAATATGGCGGCGGTGATGTTGTGCTTAATTCCGATGAAAGATTGACCGCACTTGGTATTCCAGCGGCGCTTGAAGCGAAATATACTTGCCATACATGGTCACCAGAAACGGCACAAGATAATATTAGTTTTTCTGAAAAAGCTAATCTTGGTGTGGTTTATGCAGAATATGGTTTGGCGGAAACTGGCGGAATCGTCTTATTCTCTAGTGCAGATCGTGGACGTTCAGTGAGTTTATTACCTGAAAAATCGATTGTTGTTGTACGTAAAAGCCAAGTACTTCCACGTGTTGCACAAGTGGCGAAAGTATTACACGATAAAGCACAACAAGGCGAGCGTATGCCATCTTGTATCAATATTATCTCAGGTCCAAGTTCAACGGCAGATATTGAATTGATTAAAGTGATTGGCGTACATGGCCCAGTAGCAAAAATCTATTTAGTCATTGACGACTTATAAGAATCATCCATGATGAAAAGAGAGAACTACAATGTTCTCTCTTTTTTTATTTTTTTAAAATCCGCTATAATTCTGAAAAACTCA
>CAJLFU010000084.1 GCA_905205995.1 uncultured Haemophilus sp.
AAGTTATAGGCAATAATTTCTCGGTTAGCCAAGTCCATCAACGGTGAAAAATAAACCCACCTTTACCAGATGGTCTATAAAGTGGGTTTGCCTGAGGTATAAAATCGAGTGTTAAATACGCGCTATTTTCAATATATTTTAGCTTTTATTTTTTAGGTAACGCATCACTAGAAGCATTAAATTTCACATTTGATGAAGTGTAAGCCTCAAAGTGCGGATGTTTTTTCATAAATTTAATGAAACTTTCCGCATCAGGCAAGTAAGTATCAACGCCTTCATATTTCGGATCGTTAAATAATTTACCAAAAGTTTTGTAACCATCTTTACCGCTAGCTACATAAGCATTAGTACCAACGAGATAACGTTTATTATCATCAATTGGTTCCCATTGTTGGGTTTGTTTATTCAATACTTCCACGCTGACTAAACGTTTACCTTCCGCATTTGGTATTTCATTCGCTTCGTAACGAATGCCCGCGCCATAAGGGAATGCCCCTGTAGAACCATCAACTAAAGCAAATTGCATCGCATCTTCAAGCACTTGTTTCACTAACGAACCTTCCATTTTATAGGTATATAACGTATTCCCGAAAGGTAAGAAAGTATAAGCATCATTAAAGGTTACATTGCCTGGTAAAATATCCGCACGAACACCGCCTGCATTTTGAATGGTTAAATCCACTGTTTTGAGTTCGTTATACATTGTTTCTGCAATAAAACGCGTTGCAATAGAACCTTCTGGATTTGAGCCTGCTTTATTTGGGATACGATTTGCTGAACCACCCGGCATTGCAGAACCGGTGATGACGCCAACAATTTCTTGTGCTAAACGATCTTTTTCACTTTTATATTTTGAAATAAGCATGTCTGTTTTTGCATCATGATCATCAAGTGAAATACTCTTCATTGACTTTAAAGTATCAAGCGCTTTTTTACGTTCATCGCCTGTTAATTCAGTCCATTTACCTTCCGCATTTTTCACTTGAAGTTTATGAGAACTCATTAACACATGAGGAATTTTACGAGTAATAGACGCAATACCTTCAGGACTGAATTTAACACCTAAGTCACCCACAACAGCAGAATAAGCCCAACCTTCCATTACAAATACCGGTTCGCCATTCGGATTTTTAAATTCAAGCGGATATTCATAGATTACTGGAAGTTTTAAACCACGTAATTCATCATTTCCGTATAAATAATGTGAATCCCCAGTAACGATCACATCAATATCATTTACTTTTTGAGCAATTTCGATATTTTTTTCACTTCCTGCATGTGAAAGTAAAATGATTTTATTAATGCCTTGTTGTTTTAGCGCATTTGCCATAATTTGTGCGGTAGCAATTTCATCATAGAACTTCACATCCTTACCTGGTGAAGATGAATTAACCGTTTTATTCACGGTATCTAAACCGATAATGGCAATTTTTTCTCCATCCACAGTGAAAATATCGTAAGGTTTCCATTTGTTATATAAAATTGAATTTTTATCAGGAATAACATTGGCTGAAAGTACTGGAATTTTTAATGGCTCGAGTAGTTTTAATAAACCTTCATTACCCGCGTCAAATTCATGGTTACCCAAAGTAAAATAATGGAAATTACCAGCATTCATGACAGCCGCATCAGCAGAACCACCAAAAAGGGTGAAATACAGCGTACCGGTAATCGCATCACCTGCATGTAGCACTAATGGATTTTTATACTTTTTACGTAACTCATAAAGTTTCCCATTCACAGCAGAAAAACCACCAATATCAACCTTTGTTTGTTGACCATTTAAATTAATTCTCGCTTCGTGCGGTTCCAAGTAAGAATGGTGGTCGTTAATATGTAAGATACTTAACTCCACAGCTTTATGTGCTTGCGGCGCTTCTTTAGCAAAGGCTGCACCTGAGCAAAGCATTGCTAACGCACTAACTGCAAAGGTAACTGATTTTTTAGATAAAAACATAATGGCTCCTTGTGAGTAAACGGATTAATTTAAGCCTTCAAGCATTGCTTGGAAAGTCTTATAACGAATAGCATAGTTATTGTGTTGAAGATTTTCACGTGCTTGATCCAAATACGAAAAATCATCAACCTCCACCCCTTTAAATTGGCGAGCAAACATCATATTGGCTAGAGCGAGGCGGGGCTTAATTTCAGAAGAAGGGGTTATCAAACTCACTCGATTCTCAGTAATAGAAAAAGTTGTTTGATTAGGAAAATCTTGACGCATCTGTTCAATAATTTTTTGAAATATGCCTTTAGCATCCAAAGACAATAATATAATTTGATCTGGTTTGGCTCCCCGTTCTATTAAAGCCTGAACAAATTGCTCCGAATTATCTGTTTGACGAATATAAATTTTTGCCTGCTCATTCGCTAAAAAAGACACCAGTAAGTTTTTCTTCATTTCCTGAATTAAATTAGCATCGCCAGTATTTATCGGTTCAAAGTATAAATAATCAAGAAATTTAGGGGTGAGATTTTTATCTGTTTTAAAAATGCGAGTGAGGATTTTTTCGCTTATTTGGATCTGATTATCAAGAAATTGGGGAGGTAAAGAAAAAAGTGCGGTGAGTTTTTTCTGTAAAATAGAAATTTGTTGCTTTTCTTGTTTAGCTAAAGCGATTGAAAATTGTTGCTTTAAAGCCTCAGCGGACTCAGTAGATATTGATTGGTGAGAAGACGAAGGAGGACTCGCTATCACAGATTGTTGAATGCCAATACATGACGCTAATCCAAGTAACACAGAATGAAAACTGATTTTCATAATAAACCTCATTTAACTGATATTTTATCAATATAAAATACCGCTTAACGCGTAAACTTGACCTAAAACTATTTGAGAGTTTCTTAGATTATACGTAAAACAAAATTGCATGTGAATGATAATGTTTACTTTTTCAAGAGAATATAACGTACTTATTAGAATGCTCATCCAAAACTTGGAATTTTGCTCAAAAAGTATAAAATTCGCAGGCTTTTTGTCTATATATACAGAGAAAAAAGTAAGCTATATTCTTAAATCACT
>CAJLFU010000085.1 GCA_905205995.1 uncultured Haemophilus sp.
CCTTTCGCACAACGTTTATCTAAACAAGATTGTAGCGAAAGAATGTCATATACATCATCCCCTACCACATCACTGAATTGACGGAACTCAGGAATGGTTAAGTCTTCCAAGGCTTTTCCTTTTTCAATGGCATAAACCACGGTTTCACCGACAATATGATGAGAATCACGGAATGGCACACCTTTTGCCACAAGATAATCCGCTAACTCTGTTGCATTTGAATAACCTTTTAAAGCAGCTTCGCGTGTACGGTCGGTATTCACTTTTAATTCATCTAATACAAAAGTCGCCATATCTACGCAATCTTGCCAGGTATCTAACGCATCAAAGATCCCTTCTTTGTCTTCTTGCATATCTTTGTTATACGCTAACGGTAAACCTTTTAAGGTCATCAACATACCCGTTAATGCCCCCATTACACGACCCGCTTTACCACGAATCAATTCACAAGCATCTGGATTTTTCTTTTGTGGCATCAAAGATGAACCCGAAGTGACACGATCTGACAACTCCACAAAATTCGCCTCACCACTGTTGAAAATAATCATATCTTCTGCAAAGCGAGAAAGATGCGCCATACTTAAAGACGCCGTTGAAAGTAATTCCACAATATGATCACGATCAGAGACGCTATCCAAGCTATTACGCGTCGCAAAAGCAAAACCAAGATCGGTGGCTAATTGTTCACGATCGACTGCATAGGCTGTTCCTGCAAGCGCACCACTGCCTAATGGACAGCTATTCATGCGTTTATAAGCATCGGTAAGACGTGAATAATCACGCTCAAACATTTCCACATAAGCCATACACCAATGGGCAAAAGTGATTGGTTGTGCACGTTGTAAATGGGTATAACCTGGCATCACCGCATCTTGCGTATTTTCAGCAGTTTGTACCAAGTGACGTTGAAGATTACGAACAGACTCTTGCAACTCGACTACACGCTGTTTACACCACATTTTAATATCAAGTGCAACTTGGTCATTACGGCTACGACCCGTGTGTAATTTTTTACCTAAATTACCCACTTTATCAATAAGCTTACTTTCCACCCAGCTATGAATATCTTCTGCATCATCTTGTAAAATCGCTTGTGGATTTGACCGCACTTCGATTAATAATTCATTTAAGGCAACCTCTAGCTGTTGTTGCTCTTCAACACTTAAAACACCAACATTAACTAAGGCTTTGGACCAACCAATTGAACCTTCAATATCTTGCTCTGCCAAGCGATAATCAAAACGCAGGCTATCATTAAAATCTTTAAAACGTTTGTCTGCCGCTTGTGTAAAACGACCACCCCAGAGAGCCATAAGTTATCCTTATCTCGATTATAAAAAATGATTAATTATTCAATTATCACGCATAATTAATCAATATGCAATAATAATCTCTACATCGTCTGCTATTTTACCCTGTTTTTTCTAACAAAAACTAGACAGTACTGCATTTTAGTGGTAATTTACGCAGCATTCTTAAGGGCATTGCCCACCATTCAAACAATTCAGTATTATCAACTCTTATTAGTTCCAACATTATTAATTATGCATCTTACAGAACTTAAAAACACGCCTGTTTCTGATCTTGTGAAACTTGGCGAAGAACAAATGGGTTTAGAAAACCTTGCCCGTTTACGTAAACAAGATATTGTTTTTGCTATTTTGAAACAGCACGCCAAGAGCGGTGAAGACATTTTTGGCGGCGGCGTATTGGAGATTTTACCCGATGGTTTCGGTTTCTTACGCTCCGCAGACAGTTCCTACCTTGCTGGTCCTGATGACATCTACGTTTCCCCAAGTCAAATTCGTCGTTTCAATCTTCAAACTGGTGATAAAATCGAAGGCAAAATCCGCCCTCCAAAAGAAGGTGAACGCTATTTCGCACTTTTAAAAGTCGACCAAGTCAACGATGACAAACCTGAAGTCTCTCGTAGCAAAATCCTTTTCGAAAACTTAACCCCATTACACGCGAATTCTCGCTTAAGAATGGAACGTGGTAATGGCTCAACCGAAGATCTAACCGCACGTATTTTAGATTTAGCATCTCCAATTGGTAAAGGCCAACGTGGTCTGATCGTGGCTCCACCAAAAGCCGGTAAAACCATGTTATTACAAAACATTGCACAAAGTATCACGCACAATTATCCAGAATGTGAGCTTATCGTGCTTTTAATTGATGAACGTCCAGAAGAAGTAACGGAAATGCAACGTTCGGTAAAAGGTGAAGTCATTGCTTCTACCTTTGATGAACCAGCAACCCGTCACGTTCAAGTGGCAGAAATGGTTATTGAGAAAGCAAAACGTTCTGTTGAGCATAAAAAAGATGTGGTAATTTTACTCGACTCTATTACTCGTTTAGCACGTGCTTACAATACCGTGACACCAGCATCCGGTAAAATTCTTTCTGGTGGTGTGGATGCAAATGCTTTACATCGTCCAAAACGTTTCTTTGGTGCGGCGCGTAACGTAGAAGAAGGCGGTAGTTTAACCATTATTGCAACCGCACTTGTAGATACCGGTTCAAAAATGGATGAGGTTATCTTCGAAGAATTTAAAGGTACTGGTAACATGGAATTGCATCTTTCTCGCAAAATTGCAGAAAAACGTGTGTTCCCTGCGATCGACTTCAACCGTTCAGGTACTCGTAAAGAAGACTTACTTACCACACCAGATGAATTACAAAAAATGTGGATTCTGCGTAAAATCCTTAACCCAATGGGTGAAGTGGAAGCGATGGAATTCCTCATCGACAAACTTATGGTGGCAAAAACCAACGATGAGTTTTTTGAAATTATGAAACGGTCTTAATTCTGACCGCACTTAAAAACAAAAAAGGCTTGGAAAACCAAGCCTTTTTTATTTTGCGAATTATTCGCCCAAACGCTCTTTAATACGAGCAGATTTACCTGAACGTTCACGTA
>CAJLFU010000086.1 GCA_905205995.1 uncultured Haemophilus sp.
TCGGTATTAATTAAAAAGCTACAAGATGAGAAATATCAATTTGTCGCTTATTCGTCTACGGCATTTAAAGACAGTTTATTTAAACAAGCCTTGTTCCGTAATGTGAAATTGCCTAAAGTGAAAGCCTCTTCACCAAAAGACGAGAGAAATGGGGTTTTATCACTATTAAAAAATGATAAGCCTTGGTTTGCTTATGTGGATTTAGATATTACGGATAAAACGGAAGAAAATTACACCAAATCGCTTGCTGATATAGATCAACAGATTGATGAAACCTTAGCATCAGTTTCTTTAGAGAATACGATAGTCATTATTACAGCAGAACATGGTACAACCTTTAATAAGCTGGATGAAAAAGAGCAAGAAAACTATTTTGGTCGTGATGAAATCCAAGTGCCATTTATTGTTTACTGGAAAGATTTACCGGTGCAAGAAGTCTCTAAATTAACGAGTCATACTGATTTATTACCAGCATTGATGTCATCGATCTTTAAAGTAAAAAATCCAGTTTCGGATTATGCACAAGGTCGCAATTTATTTGAGCTTAATGGCGATCCTTGGGTGTTGGCATCGAATTTCCGTTGGAATGTCATTATTCAGCCGGATGGCACACAGTATCATATTGATCGCAAAGGAAACTATAAGAAATTTGACCGCACTTATACTGAGCAATCTTCTAGCCGCCCACCGCTCGGCTTATTCTTAGAAGTTTTCAAACAAGAGCGTTCTTTTATCAATAAATAGATAGCTTTTTTGTGCTTAAAATCTTATACTTTGCACCCAGTTGAAAGACTGAAAAGATGTTATTAATTAAAATCTGCGAATTTTTCATAACATTGTAAACAATTCACAATAGACCAGATCCTTATTGGGTTTGCTTTTCAATTAATACGCTTTCTCGTCTCTCTTTCCTTTTATTTTTTGGCGGAGTTATTATGAGAAATCACGTTCGTAGCTTTAAAACGTTTATTCGAGACGAAATCATTAAAAAAGGTGGCTGGGTCAATGCCCACGCTCACGCAGATCGTGCTTTTACAATGACACCCGAAAAAATCGGCATTTATCACAATAGTAATCTTCAACAAAAATGGGATTTGGTAGATGAAGTGAAACGTACATCCAGTGTTGATGATTATTACGCCCGTTTCTGTCAATCGATTGAGCTGATGATTTCCCAAGGGGTGACGGCATTTGGTACTTTTGTGGATATCGACCCGATTTGTGAAGACCGAGCCATCATTGCTGCACACAAAGCTCGCGAAGTTTATAAGCATGACATTATTTTGAAATTTGCGAATCAAACCTTAAAAGGGGTGATTGAGCCAGAAGCGCGCAAATGGTTTGATATTGGCTCTGATATGGTGGATATGATTGGTGGCTTGCCTTATCGCGATGAGCTTGATTATGGTCGAGGTCTTGAAGCAATGGATATTTTACTTGATGCGGCTAAGTCTCGCGGCATTATGTGTCATGTGCATGTGGACCAATTCAACTCCCCGAAAGAAAAAGAAACTGAACAGCTTTGCGATAAGACCATCGAACATGGTATGGAAGGTAGAGTCGTGGCAATCCATGGTATTTCTATCGGTGCGCATAGCAGAGAATATCGTTATAAACTTTATGAAAAAATGCGTCAGGCAAAAATGATGATGATTGCTTGTCCAATGGCGTGGATTGATAGTAACCGAAAAGAAGATTTGATGCCTTTCCATAACGCATTGACTCCGGCAGATGAAATGATTCCAGAAGGGATTACAGTCGCGTTAGGTACGGATAATATCTGTGATTACATGGTGCCACTTTGCGAAGGGGATTTATGGCAAGAACTAAGCTTACTTGCGGCGGGCTGCCGTTTCCCACATCTTGATGCAATGGTTGATATTGCGAGTATCAATGGACGCAAAGTGTTAGGTCTAGAGCCAGTTTAATCCTAAAATTAGATAGAAGTGCGGTCATAAAATGAAAAGTTTTGTGGCCGTTTTTATTTATAAGATAAAACAGAAATAATGTGACTTTGAATGATTTAAATAAGAATTTTAAGAAAAGTGGTGGGCGATACCGGTCTCGAACCAGTGACCCCCTCCTTGTAAGGGAG
>CAJLFU010000087.1 GCA_905205995.1 uncultured Haemophilus sp.
TCTCTCAGGATAGTTCACTGTAAATGGAAAGTGCGGTCAAAATTAACCGCACTTTAGCTGAAAATTTCATTGCATAGCATTTTAAAATGAAAGCAACGTATATGCAACGAAAGGTGCTTAGATAACACTACTTACGAATATAAAGCTCCTTAGTATAAACATAATCCTGTGGATTATGCATTGGGAACCCACCTACTGCTGGATTAATTACTTTGATCAACGGTGAATAGAAAATCGGTATTAAAGGTGCTTGCTCCGCAATAAGCTGCTCGGCTTGTTGATATAAATCAGCACGAGTTTTGTCATTTAAAGTACTTTGCGCATCTTTCATGACTTGATCAAATTTTTTGTTCTTCCACTGCCCCACATTTTCTGGTGATGTAGAAAGCAAAGAATTGAGAAATGCAGACGGTTCATTGTATTCAGCATCAATAGACATACGGGATAATTGGAAATTACCGACATTGCGTTCACCCAAGTAGGTTTTCCATTCCATCGTACGTAATTTTACATCTGCACCTAATTGTTTCTTCCATTCAGAAGCGAGCGCCAACGCCACTTTTTCATGAGTTGCATACTTATTATAAAAAATTTCAAATTGAAGCGGTTTTTTTTCACTATACCCCGCTTCATTTAATAATTTTTTAGCCTGCGCTATTCTTTCTGTTAATGGCTGATTTAATTCAGCAATATTTGGCGCATTAAAACCATCAACTTCTGGTGGTGTCAATGTTGCTGCTGGTTTGCGCAAACCAATAATATGCTCGGCAATCAATGCTCTATCTAAGGTAAGATATAACGCCTTGCGTACTTTTTCATTATCAAATGGAGGTTTAGCCACGTTGAATGTATAGAATTCCGTGGTTAATCGAGGCACGACAATCAGTGCATCCGGTGTGTGTTTTTGAATATGTGGAATCTGTTCTACTGGTACCCAAGTTAAATCCAATTCTTTAGCTTGGTAGCGTTGATATGCTGAAGCTAAACTTTCTTGAAATAGGTATTCAGAAGTATTAATGAGCGTATTTTTATCATTCCAATAAAGTGGATTACGTTCCGCTATAATTTTCTCATTAATCGTCCATTGTTTTAATTGATAGGCTCCATTGCTTACTATATTTTGAGCTGTCGCCCATTTATCACCAAATTGAGCCAATTTATGATGTGGTACAGGGAATGTCGTAGGATATGCAAGTAATTGCAAGAAATAAGGTGTAGCTTGGGTAAGAGTCACTTCAACTTGTCTATCATTAAGTGCTTTAATGCCTAATTCATTCAATGGCATTTTGCCTTGCATCACTTCTTCAGCATTTAAAATATGTGCCTTTATTAAATAATTGGCGTTAGGGCTACCAAATTTAGGATCAACTGCACGTTGCCAACCGAGCACAAAATCTTTCGCCGTTACTGGCGTACCATCCGACCATTTTGCATCACGCAATGAAAAGGTATAAGTTTTCCCATCGTCAGAGACTGTCCATTTTTCTGCTTGTGCAGGCTTCACTTGACCATTTTCATCCAACCAAATTAACCCTTCAAATAAATCAATCACAATTTGGGCTGCGGTATTTTCTTGTACCAATTGGGGATCAAGAGAACCAGGATCACTATGTGTGTTTTGACGGAAGACTTGAGTGTCAGAAAGTGGTGTATCAGCAGGTACAGTGGCAGAAAATGCTGTTGTTGAAAAAATGCCAAGCATCATACTGACCAGCACTGATGTTTTGTATGTTTTCATATAAAATCCTTATTAATTAATACGGCGAAATGCCGTTTTCCATTTTATCAAAGTGAATAAAAGAAAAGATTGATATAGTTAACAAATATGAAAAAAAATACGGGATATCTTTTAGATATCCCGTATTAAATTAATTGGATATAAAATAAATTTATAGCAATTATTGCAATGCTTTCTCAATCTTCTCGAATAAATCTTTCGAGAGTTCTTCAACAGCACTTAATCGCTCTAAAGCACGTTTCA
>CAJLFU010000088.1 GCA_905205995.1 uncultured Haemophilus sp.
ACTAAATTTTGTTGCATCACTTGTTGGAAAAGTTGAGTAACGCTTGGTGATGCGTTTAATTTAATCAGCTCACCTGATTTAGTATAAGTTGCAATTTCTTGTTGTGGACGAGAATCACGAGTATTGACTGTTACCACTGCTGATTGGTTAATATTCATTGATGCAGTTGGCGATTGAGGGGTAAAAGTTAATGTATTAGATTGCGCTTGGCAACCTGCTAAAAATAATGTTGCAGCGGCCAACGTCATTGTTGATAATGCTTTGATTTTGTTTGTTACTTTCATAATTTCCTCATTGAATTAGGTTAATTTGTGTTATTCTTACAAACTTAACGCTGAATGTATAGCAAAAAGTTAGGGAGTTTATTTATGTCAAAACAGCAAGAATTATTAGAGAGAATTCAAGCCGAATTTCAACCGCACTTTGCCACTGTGGAAAATGAAAGCCATATGCACAGTTCTGGTCGAGGGGCTGATTCTCATTTTAAATTAGTGATTGTCAGCGATGCTTTTGAAGGCATGCGCAAGGTGCAACGCCACCAAAAACTTTATCAACTTTTTGCCGATGATTTAAAAAATGGCATTCATGCATTAGCTCTTCATCTTTATACAAAAAGCGAATGGGAGAGCCTAGGTGAAGCATTTCCAAAATCACCAAATTGTCTTGGTGTTGGACAGTAAGTATTTCCTTACGTTCCCTGTATTCCATTTCAATAATAAGAGAGAAGACAAGAGGCTTTCTCTCTTTTTATTTTAACGTGAATTTATTTTTAACTCCTAATGAGTATTACTCTAAAAACTTCACAAATATTTCACAAAAAGTAAGGGTATAAAGTGGCATAAAAGTCCAATTTTCGATAAAATGGGGCGCTTTTAATTTTCGAATTTCAATTTCTGGATGTGTAAGTGCTTCCTTACTCGTCGAGGAATTAAACAGATTTGAGTTTTTAAATTTATGTGTCAGTTAATAACGCTTTGATTTGTAAGTGTTTTCTGTCACGCTCAATCGCGAGATTGCTTTTAAAGCGTGTGCTTTAATTGCAATCGTGTTTTTAACCTAGAAAAGTAGTGCAAACAGTATGATTACAATCAAAAAAGGCTTGGATCTTCCTATTGCAGGAAAGCCAGCACAAGTAATCCATAGCGGTAACGCTGTGAATCAGGTTGCGATTCTTGGTGAAGAGTATGTGGGTATGCGTCCTTCTATGAAGGTACGCGAAGGCGATGTCGTGAAAAAAGGCCAAGTGCTTTTTGAAGACAAGAAAAACCCGGGAGTGGTTTTCACAGCCCCTGCGAGTGGTACTATCACTGTAATTAATCGTGGCGAAAAACGTGTATTACAATCTGTGGTCATTGATGTGCAAGGTAACGATCAAGTTACTTTCGCTAAATATAACGCAGGTGAGCTCAATACGCTTTCTTCTGAACAAGTTAAACAAAACCTCGTTGAATCCGGTTTGTGGACAGCGTTCCGCACCCGTCCGTTCAGCAAAGTGCCTGCCTTAGATGCAGAACCTTCTTCTCTGTTTGTAAATGCGATGGATACCAATCCTTTGGCAGCAAATCCAGAGGTGGTGTTAAAAGAGCATTGGCAAGATTTTATTGACGGTTTAACAGTATTAAGTCGTCTATTCCCAAATAAACCATTAAATCTATGTAAAGCGGGTGATAGCAATATCCCAACCGTGGATTTACCTAACCTAAAAGTACATGATTTTGGTGGTGTTCATCCTGCTGGTTTAGTGGG
>CAJLFU010000089.1 GCA_905205995.1 uncultured Haemophilus sp.
TTCCTATTGCAAGCTAAAATGCCAATGGAATTCGAAGATTATTGTATTTAATCAACCCCCTAAATATAAAAAGAGCGGTCAAAAAACACCATGAATTTTGACCGCTCTTTCTATTTGAATAAATTACATAATGGCATTATAGAATACTGTTGCTAAAGCCGCACCGATAAATGGACCTACAACTGGAACCCAACTGTATCCCCAGTCAGCTTTAGTTTTTAATGTCCCCCCCAGGAAAAGACCTAAGGTTAAACGCGGACCAAGATCTCGAGCTGGATTGTTCGCAGAACCGGTTGTTCCACCTAAGCTCAAACCAATTGCCCAAACTAGAATGGCTACTGGTAATGCCCCGATAGAACCTAAACCAATAGGTGTGCTTTCTGCTGTGCCAGGTAAAGTGATGTTTGCCCCCGCAAGATAGAAAATTACGAAGACGAGTACGAAGGTACCAACAATTTCGTTCACTAAGTTGATTGGATAGTTACGAATTGCTGGTTCAGTACAGAAACAAGCGCGTTTTAAGCCCTCTTCTTCGGTCGCTGCAAAGTGATCTTTATACATAATGTAAACCAACAACGCACCAACCATGCCGCCCACTACTTGTGCCGCGATGTAGCCTGGTACCAGCTCCCAAGCAAATACACCCTTCATTGCCAGACCAAGTGTTACCGCTGGATTTAAGTGCGCCCCGCTGTAAGGACCTGTCACAACAACGGCCACATACACCGCAAATGCCCACGCGGTAGTAATCACAATCCAACCAGAACTTTGCCCTTTCGTTTTATTTAAACATACGTTGGCCACCACACCGTTACCTAACAGGATTAAAAGTGCTGTGCCAAAAAATTCTGCAAAATAGGCATTCATAAGAGAATCTCCAAATAATGATTAACTTAATGATTTCATTAAAGAAATCTTGTTTTGCAATTCGTTTCGTTGTTTGATTAAATATTGAGATACTCAAAGTGAGTGGTTTCATTATCTAGTTTTAACCAATTAATTCAAGAGACGAAACCGATCTATTTTCTAAAAATGAGAGAGCGATCACATTATTTTGTGCGTTAACACAATCGGTTGCATGTCTTCAGAGAAAAATCTGTGATGCTAATCACAAAACCCAACATTGCTTGTTCCAATTAGATTCGAATTCAATTAAGTTAGGTTCGCAATTTGTTCGTTTAAGCTCAAAATTTCTTCATTCATTTAATGAGAGTGCCGAGCACTCTAAGGAATAGAACCATGACAGACAAAAAATACATCATCGCGTTGGACCAAGGTACCACAAGCTCTCGTGCAGTATTATTAGATCACAATGCGAATGTTGTCGAAATCGCCCAACGTGAATTTACACAAATTTATCCACGCGCAGGCTGGGTGGAACATAATCCAATGGAAATTTGGGCAACACAAAGTTCAACATTAAACGAAGTCGTTGCAAAAGCAGGCATTACCTCTGACGAAATCGCGGCAATTGGTATTACTAACCAACGTGAAACCACCATTGTGTGGGAAAAAGCAACCGGCACACCGATTTATAATGCGATTGTGTGGCAATGTCGTCGTACTGCAG
>CAJLFU010000090.1 GCA_905205995.1 uncultured Haemophilus sp.
ATTTGCGGTATGTCTGGTGGGGTAGATTCCTCCGTTTCCGCGTTTATTCTTCAACAACAAGGCTACCAAGTGGAAGGCCTGTTTATGAAAAACTGGGAAGAAGATGACGATACGGATTATTGTACAGCCGCAGCGGATCTTGCTGATGCGCAAGCAGTATGCGATAAATTAGGCATTAAACTACATAAAATTAATTTTGCCGCGGAATATTGGGATAACGTGTTTGAGCATTTCTTAACGGAATACAAAGCTGGTCGTACACCAAACCCCGATATTCTTTGTAACAAAGAAATTAAATTTAAAGCCTTTTTAGAATATGCCGCAGAAGATTTGGGCGCTAACTATATTGCTACCGGCCATTATGTACGTCGTCGTGGTGCAGATGATCAAGCAGAGCTATTGCGCGGCTTAGATAGCAACAAAGACCAAAGTTATTTCCTTTACACGTTGAGTAAAAATCAGGTAGGTCAAAGCCTTTTCCCTGTTGGTGAAATTGAAAAGCCGATCGTACGTGCTATTGCAGAAGATTTAGGTTTAATTACTGCGAAGAAAAAAGACTCTACCGGTATTTGTTTTATTGGTGAGCGTAAATTTAAGGATTTCTTAGCTCGTTACTTACCGGCTCAACCTGGTGATATTCGTACTGTTGATGGTGAAATTATTGGTCGCCATGATGGTTTGATGTATCACACGTTGGGACAGCGTAAAGGGTTAGGCATTGGTGGTTTAAAAAATGCGGGTGATGAGGCTTGGTATGTGGTAGATAAGGATGTTGAAAATAATGAGCTTATTGTCGCTCAGGGGCATGACCATCCTCGTTTATTTTCAAAAGGTTTGATTGCTAGCCAATTACATTGGGTTGATCGCGAGCCAATTCGTGAATTAGTACGTTGCACGGTTAAAACACGTTATCGCCAACAAGATATTCCTTGTGTGATTGAACCGATTGATGATGAAACTATTCGAGTGATTTTCGATGAACCTCAATCAGCCGTCACACCAGGACAATCTGCCGTATTTTACCTTGGTGAAATTTGTTTGGGCGGTGGGATTATCGAAGAACGGATTAAATAACCTAACAAAAAAGGCTTGGGATCCCAAGCCTTTTTCTTTGCGAAATTATTCGCCCAAACGCTCTTTAATACGAGCAGATTTACCTGAACGTTCACGTA
>CAJLFU010000091.1 GCA_905205995.1 uncultured Haemophilus sp.
AGTGATTTAAGAATATAGCTTACTTTTTTCTCTGTATATATAGACAAAAAGCCTGGGGATTTTACACTTTTTGAGCAAAAAAGCAAGCCGCTCACCTATTTCAACAGAATAATTCACTATAAAAAATGACCGCACTTCATCACAAAGTGCGGTCAAATTTTCATTCATTTATTGGATTAATAAACCCCTTGAGCCAACATTGCATCGGCTACTTTTACAAAGCCTGCGACGTTTGCGCCCACTACGTAGTTAATGTTTACTTGGCCTTCTGCTGAACCGTATTTTTTACAGTTGGCATGAATATCTAACATGATACGATAAAGCTGTTTATCCACTTCTTCAGCCGTCCAGTATAAACGTTGTGAACTTTGCGCCATCTCTAAGCCTGATGTCGCAACACCACCTGCATTAGCTGCTTTACCTGGGCCAAATAATACACCAGCCTCTAAGAATGCTTCTGTCGCTTCGATAGTGGTTGGCATGTTTGCACCTTCAGCAACTAATTTCACGCCATTTGCAATTAAGGCTTTGGCATCTGAAATCTCTAATTCGTTTTGAGTTGCACAAGGAAGAGCAATATCCGCTTTCACTTCCCAAGGGCGTTTACCCGCAACATATTGTAAACCAAACTGTTCCGCAAATTCTTTTACTCGACCACGTTTTACATTTTTGAGCTCTAATAAAGCTTCTAATTTTTCACGATCGAATCCTTCAGGTAAATACACATAACCCGCAGAGTCAGAACAGGTTACGACTTTCGCACCGAGCGCCATCGCTTTTTCAATCGCATATTGCGCCACGTTACCCGAACCGGAAACTAAAACCGTTTTACCTTGGAAGCTATCCCCTTTCTCTGCAAGCATTGCTTGGGCAAAATAAACCAATCCATACCCCGTTGCTTCTGGACGAATTAAACTTCCACCGAATGAAAGACCGCGACCAGTAAACACACAAGCAGCTTGGTTTGATAATTTTTTCATATAGCCTGCAAGATAGCCGACTTCTCGACCACCTAC